>JANXRI010000390.1 GCA_025353085.1 Betaproteobacteria bacterium | reverse complement strand
GCAGATATTCAGGTTTGCAACCCGCCATCAGCGCGTGAATCGCGACCGTGCGCACGGTCGCCGGTTCCTGCATCGGCGGAATGCGGCCGATCAGTTCGTCGGGGTCACGCTTAGTCGCCTGCAACATGCGCGCGACACGCTTCTCTGTCGGCGTCACGACAGGCAGGCCGTCCGACCATTGCTTGTCGAGAAAAAATTCAAATTCGTCTACTGCTGATGACACTCGCGGTGCTCCGTTTGTTGGTGATTGGGTGATTGGGTCATTTAGTGATTGGGTGATTCAGTGGTGGTGATTGGTGATTTGGTGATTGGTGATTGGGGGATTGAGTGATTGTAGAAGCGAAGGATTGAACGGTCGGCTCACCCAATCACCCAATCACCCGATCTCATACTTCCCATGCACCGCGCGGCTGCCGCCGCCCCAGCCGTGGCACACGGCGGTGAGCGGGCCCCAGCCGCCGGCGACGATCAAATGCAAATCGCGCGGGTCTTTGATTACCGGCACCAGGCATTCGTCGTCATCGGGATCGACATCGATCTTGAGCGCGCGCTCGCGCCGCCAGTTGCCGCCGCGTTTCAAATCGCCGACTTTGCGCCGGGCCATTTCGATCAGCTTGCGGTGCACGTCGGCGCGGCTGAGTCCTGCGCGCGCGCAAATCGTCGCCTGCTCGGGGCCCATCGCAATCACCATGTCGGAGCGCACATGCATGTTCCACGAGCTCATGGCGGCCATCGAGTCGGCAATGCCGGTCAGTAAGCGCTCTGGTTCCTGGCTGACGTCGTCATAGCAAAGGCGCGGGCTTTCCACCATGGCGCACGTGATCACGTTGTCGTCGGGCGCATAATCGCGCGAAACTGCCAGCGTCTCCCATGGACTGCGTTCGGTGTTCTCGGTCAGACAAGCGGTATAGCGCAGCGGCGTTGAAAACACCGTCGCCGAGCCGACGCCGGGAATGCCGCCGCCGAGATTGAGCAACATCAAGCGGATCGCGCGGCCGATCGATGCGTTCGCCCGAAAGCCGGGACCGAAGCAACCATTGCCGCCGTGTATGCCGATTTGCTTCGCATACGGGCCGTTCACGATCATCAGCGGCGCGACGCCGTGCATCGTGCCCTGCACGCCGTTAAGATTGAATTCCTCGCGCAGCATCTGCGTAAGGCCGCCGAGAACTACCGGCAAATAGTCGGGTTTGCAGCCGGCCATCAGCGCGTGAATCGCCACGGTGCGCACCGTCGCGGGCTCCATCGCCGGTGGAATCAGGCCGACGAGTTCAGCGGGATCGCGCGGCGTCGCGGCGAGCATGCGCGCGACGCGCGCCTCGGTCGGCGTGACCACGGGCAGACCATCCGACCAGGGTTTGTCGAGAAAAAATTCGAATTCGTCGACGGAGGCGCTGGTCACTTGCATTGTTCCGTTTCGCGGCGATGGGTGATGAGTGATGGATGATGAGCGAGGGTGAAAATCATCACCCATTACCTTTTACCGGTCTTAATCGGCTTTGATGTTCGCGCTTTTGATCACTTTGCCCCATTTGTCTTTCTCGGCCTTGATGAACGCGAGAAATTCTTCCGGCGTGTTGCTAAGCGGCTGGGTGCCGAGCGTGACATAGAGTTGGGCGATTTTCGGATTGGCGATTGCGCGCGCGATTTCCTTGTGCAGTCGATCGACGATTTCCTTCGGCGCGCCGGCCGGCAGCAACAGGCCGTACCACTGGGTCACGTCGTAGCCCGGCAGCAATTCGTTCATCGCCGGCAGATCAATCATCGTACGTTTCGGCCCGGTGGTTGCAAGCAGGCGCAATTTGCCCGAGTGCGCGTGCGGCACAACCGACGGGCCCGTCCCGAACATCATCGTCGTTTCGCCGGACATCACCGCAATCGCCGCCGGCCCGTTGCCTTTATAAGGAATATGCACGGTTTTGACATTGCCGAGAAAATTCAATAGTTCGCCCGCCAGATGCGGCGCGCCGAGACCGCCGCTCGACGCATACGTGAGCTTGTCGGGGTTGGCCTTCGCGAGCGCCAATAATTCTTTTACGTTCTTGACCGGCAGCGACGGATGCACCGTGAGCACGTAGTCGGACAATGCGACGAGGCTGATCGGACTGAAATCGCGAATCGGATCGTACGGCAACTTGGGGTTCGAAGCCGGCAGGATCGCGAGCGGCGCGACATTGCCCAGCACGATCGTATAGCCATCAGGCGCGGCTTTCGAGGCGAGCTCCGTGCCGATGAGTCCGCTGGCCCCGCCGCGCGTATCGACGACGACCTGCTGACCCAGTTGATCCGACAAGGCCTGCGCGATGATACGGGCCGCCGCGTCGGTTCCGCCACCGGGTGGATAGGGTGAAATCAGCTTAATCGGCTTGCTCGGATAGGCCTGCGCTAACGCCCCGGTCGCGCCGAGCGCCGCGGATGCGAAGGCTGCCAGGGCGATTTGCCAACGTGCTGTGTTCATACAATCTCCATCTAGTTTTTGCGCTGAGGCGCGGAGTGCGTTAAAGTGCGCCCCGCCACGCCAAGTTCCTGGGTATGCAGACGGGCAGCCGAGTTTAAGCCACCTCCACCCGCTGTTTTTCCCGAGTTCGTCATCTTATCGCAGCGGCACTGCGCGCGCAGCAATGCGGCGCCTGCCCTTGAGTGATTCTGGTCGGCTTTTATCTCCGGTCGCCCGCGGCGGGCCGCCGGCCACTCCACAACGAGCGAAGGAAAAATCATGCAAGCGCAAACTCATGCAGCAAAAGTTACCACCGACCTCACATGCTGGAAATGCGGCGAAGAAACGTTGAAAGCAACGCGGGTGGCAGTCGAAACCAATGCATTCCGCGCGAAGGCCGAAGGCTCGGGCGTGCAGAAATCGGAATGCACGAAGTGCGGCGCCACTTCGGTGAACGCAGTCCAGGCGCGGCACAACAAAATCCTCGGGCGTCGCAACCGCAAGGCGATCATCAAGGAAACGAACCGTAAGTCGGGTTAACAGTCGTCAGCAATAGTTTTCCCATCCGCATCCCAGCCTTCCCTCTGAAGGGGCAGGCATAAAAATGCCAAGCCGCGCGCTTTACCCTTCAAGGTGATGCGAGGGCTCCGCGGTGTATCGATTGAAGCCCGCTCGCGCTTTGATTTCGGCATACCAGCGCGCGATATTCGGCGGTGTGTTCTTCGCAAGGCCGAGCACGTGCCAGCGATGCACGCGTAAGCCTAACGGGATGTCGCCGTAGGTAAAGCGCTCGCCCGCGATGTAACGGGTGCGCGCGAGTTGTTCGTCGGCGATTTGCATTGCGCGCGCAAATTTTTCGCACGCCTTCGCCAGCACCTGCGGATCGCGCTTGTTCTCCGGCAGCCGGATCAAATGCATCGCCATGTCGTGTTGCGGCGGCAGCAGCTCGTTGTTCTCCCAATCGGCCCAGCGGCTCGCGGACGCGAATGTCCTGATGTCGCCCCCGTACAAGAGGTCAGGCGCGTACTGCATCGCCAGATAACGGATGATCGAGTTCGATTCCCACAGCACGAAGCCGTCGTCGTCGATGGTCGGCACACGGCCGTTCGGATTTTTTGCGCGGTATTCGGGCGTGTCGACGATGCCGAACGGCTGATTGCCTTTCGACACGTGGCCGCCCGGACCCATTTCGCCGCTCGCGAGTACCAGCTCGAACTCGAGCCCGATCTCGGCGAGCGTCCATAAAACTTTTTGCGTGCGCCCTGAAGTCGGGCGGCCCCAAAGTTTCAGCATGATCGCCTAAGGTTGAGCAGCACTTAACGCGCGATCGAGCCCACGCAGGAGCGGCAGTATCACGTCGATGCTGGGTGTCGCGATCTTAAGCTCGCGCGCGAACGCCTGAATCTGGCCAAGCAGCGCTTCGACTTCGAGTGCACGCTTTTGCGTCACGTCCTGCAGCATCGACGGCCGTTGTCCGGGCTTGCCGCGGCGCGCGAGTTTCTCGACATCCATTTCGGCCGAGAGATCCCAGCCCTGCCTGGCGGCGACCGCGATTGCTTCGCGCATGACTTTGATCGAGAGTTCGCATAATCCCGGATCGGTGCCGAGCCCGCCGAGATCGATCTGGGTCAAGGCGGCCAGCGTATTGCCCGATGCGTTCAATGCAAGCTTCTGCCAGACGTCGCGGCGAATGTCGGCCGAGATGCGCGTATCGATGCCGCCGCGCATGAACATGGCGGCAACCGCTTGAAGCCGTTCGCTCGTCGAGTTAGCGGGTTCGCCGAGCACGAGGTGATTGGGACCGGTGTGCACGATCACGCCGGGCTCGACGATTTCGTTGGGCATATGCACCACGCAACCGATCACGCGCTCGGGTTTAACTTGATTCCATAAAGCGCCGGCCGGGTCGAGCAGCGGCAGCGTGCCGCTCTCGCCCGCGCGGCCATGCCGCCACCACCATGGAATGCCGTTGATCATAAATACGGCGCAGCCATCGGGGGCGAGCAGTTTGCCGATCGCGGCGGCCGCTGCGGGCATTGCGGCGGTCGCTTTAACAGCAACGGCGACGATGTCCTGCGGGGGCAGCGTCGACGGATCGTCCGTTGCGATGGCAGGCTTCGCATTAATTTCCTTGCCGCCGCTGCGCAGCGTCAGCCCGCGCGAACGAATCGCCTGCAATTGCGCGCCGCGCGCAACCACCGAAATCTCGTCCGCCTTGGCAGCGGCGAGCCGCGTTGCAATGTGGCCGCCGACAGC
>JANXRI010000452.1 GCA_025353085.1 Betaproteobacteria bacterium | reverse complement strand
ATTCTTGGAGCAGCGCTTCGAGCAGTTCAAGCGTTTCGATATCAAGATCGTTGGTCGGCTCGTCGAGCACCAGAACGTTGGCTGGCTGCGCAAACAAACGCGCGAGCAAAAGCCGGTTGCGCTCGCCGCCCGACAGGCTGGACACCTTCGCGCGCGCGCGCTCCGGCGGGAACAGAAAGTCGCCTAAATACGAAATCACGTGCTTGCGTATGCCCCCGATCTCGACGAACTCGGATCCCGGACTGATGACTTCGGCAAGCGTCGCTGCGTCGTCAAGCTGAGCACGAAATTGATCAAAGTACGCGATCGATAATTTAGTCCCGCGCCGCACGCTCCCGGCATCGGCTTCAAGCTCGCCAAGCAGCAGTTTAAGCAGCGTGGTTTTGCCGCAACCGTTGGGTCCCAGCAGGCCGACTTTATCGCCGCGCTGAATCACGCACGTAAAATCGACGATCACCGGCTTGTCGCCGAACCGCTTGGTTACATTCTGCATTTCTGCCACCAGCTTGCCGGAGCGCTCACCCGCGGCCACATCGAGATTGACCTGGCCCAAACGGTCGCGGCGCGCGGCCCTTTCGCGGCGCAACTGCTCAAGGCGCAGCACGCGGCCCTCATTTCGCGTCCGGCGCGCCTGCACGCCTTTACGAATCCATATTTCTTCCTGGGCGAGCATCTTGTCGAACCTCGCGTTTTGCTGCGATTCGGCGTTAAGCAACTCGTCCTTGCGTCGCTGATACTCCGCATAACTTCCCGGAAAGCTTGCAAGCCGCCCGCGATCGAGTTCGATTACGCGCGTGGTGACATTGTCGAGAAAGCGCCGGTCGTGCGTGACGAACAACACGCTGCCGCCGAAACCGGTGAGCATTTCTTCAAGCCATTCGATGCCTTCGACATCGAGATGGTTGGTCGGCTCATCGAGCATCAGCAATGCGGGTTCGGTCACGAGCGCGCGCCCGAGCGCCACCCGCTTTTTGAGACCGCCCGATAAAGTTCCCACTCTCACGTCCGCATCGAGCCCGAGCTTTGCCAGGATAGTCTCGACTCGTGAATTGGCGCTCCAACCGTCGTTGCGCTCGAACTCGGTTTGCAGCTCCTGCATGCGATCAAGCAGCGCAGCATGATCTCCAGCCTCATCCGCAAGCTGGTGCGAGAGTTCATGATATTCATGCAGCATCGCGGTCTGCGCGCCAAGACCCGCAGCAACCGCGTCGAACACTGTCGCATCCAGCTCGAGCGCCGGCTCTTGCGCAACAAGCGCAAATTTCAAGTTTGGCTCGCGCCAGAGCTTGCCATCATCGAGTGGAAACTCGCCGGCTATTATCTTGAGCAGGGTCGATTTTCCAGTGCCATTGCGGCCGATCAAGCCGATGCGCTCACCACGCTCGATCACAAGATCGGCATGATCGAGCAAGGCAACATGACCGAACGCCAGACACGCACTATCTAGAGTAACTAGAGGCATAAAGATTTTTCAGTAGCCGCAGATAGACGCGGATGACCGCAGATAAAAACCGGGCCGCAAAGTACAGGCTTCTGCCGTTGCGGGTGAATGGTCGGATTACTCAATGATGATTTTCGAGATTCGTAAAGTGCATCTGCGTTGATTTGCGGCTCACGCCACGGGAACCGAAATTTCGACGAGATTGTCATCGGGATCGCGCACGTAAACAGACCGAATTGCAAAGCGCGCGCCGGTCCTGACCGACGGTCCTTCTTCGATCGCAATACCGTGTTGTGACAGTCGCGCAATTACATCTTCGAGCGGACAGTCGGCAAGGAAACAGAGATCGAGCGATCCAGGTGTTGGATGACGTGCCTTGATGCTCGCGTCGAACCCGGGCGGATGCACGTTGAATTTCTGGTCGCCGAAGCGCAATGCGATACGGCCCGCGCCATAGTTTTCGAGCTGCATACCAAGCACTCCGGTATAAAACGCGACACATTTTTCGAGATCGCGCGTGGTCAGTACGAGGTGGTCCATGCTTTTGATCATATGGTGGCAAGGCGGTTCAAGTCGCGGGCAACTTCGTCGGTATCGCGCGCCGGGTTTACACCCAGGTAGACCTTCGCCACTTTACCCGCGGGGTCGATCAGAAAAGTGTTGCGCTTCGCGAACTTCAGAAATCCAAAGTCGAGCAGCGAGCCGTAACGCGCCGCGATCTCCCCGCGGCGATCTGCCAGCAGTGCGAACGGCAGATTGTACTTGCGGGCAAATGCCGCATGACTCGCGCTGTCGTCGACGCTGACGCCGCAGACCGCAGCACCCGCCGCCTCCAGATCGCGCATCGCATCGCGATACTTCGCCGCCTGTTCAGAGCAACCAGGCGTGTCGTCGCGCGGATAAAAATAAAGCACCAGCCACTTGCCGCGAAACTCCGCGCTTGCTCGCCAATTGCCATTTTGATCGGGCAGACTGAAGTCCGGCGCCGCTGCGCCGCGCTTCGGCAGATTGCGATTCGCGTGCGCTGTAATGCGCCACAAAAGCAGCGCGACGCCGATCGACAAGGCGATCAGCAACCACTTAACCATTGGGTTTCCTTCAAAATAACCGCGCATTTTACGGTAAAATTCCGCCGCACGCCCCGGTAGCTCAGTGGATAGAGCAGCCCCCTCCTAAGGGGCAGGTCGGACGTTCGATTCGTCTTCGGGGCGCCACTCTGGTACGAAGCTGGGCACCGTGTCCAGCTTCCCCTCTTTCGATAACGAGACTGCTCGCGCTAATGCGCGATAGCTGCCCTGGATGTGCAGCTTGCTTCCGTCGAGACGTATCTCGTCTACCAGCAGATTCAGATACGCCTTTCCGAATCCTGACGCTGTATCGAGTAATCGCGTCTTCAGCGCACGCGAGAATTTCTGGACATGTGCCGGCGTGAGTTTATTGATCGGGACTTCCCATTTGTCGCGTAGCGCGGCGCTCGCGACCAGCTCCCGCTCTCACACCCTCCCGCCCTGTCGTTCTTTTG
>JANXRI010000441.1 GCA_025353085.1 Betaproteobacteria bacterium | reverse complement strand
TGCACGGGACAGCGGCGCCAAGGGCGTCGTGCTCGCCTTCCAGGCGCATTTGGGATTCGACAACGAACCGCCCGAGAGCGATTTGCGCTCCGGCTTTAACGACACGCTCAAAGCGTTAAAGCGGCACGCGATCGCTTTTGGCAAGCCGGTGTTACTTGTTCACGGCGACCAGCATCATCTGGTCATCGATCAGCCGCTGCTGGGGCCGGGTCGCAAACGGATCATGAACGTGACGCGCCTGATGGTGCACGGCGACAGCGAAGTCCACGCCACGCTCGTCAGCATCGACACTGATGACCCGGATCTCTTCAGCTATAAGCCGATTTATATCCGCGAAAATATTCCGCCGTTCAAGCCCGCGGATAAACCGTGAATCTGGCGTCCCCGCGTACGATGCATGCTGCCTGCGAACTGGATCATCTCGTGGTCGGCGCGCACACCCTGGAGCAAGGCACCGCATTTATCGAAACGCTGCTGGGCGTCAGACCACAGGCAGGCGGCCGGCACCTGGCGATGGGCACGCACAATATCGTGCTACGGCTGGGCGCGCGCACTTATCTTGAAGTGATTGCTATCGATCCCGCGGGGGAAACGCCGCCTCGGCCGCGCTGGTTCGGTCTTGACGAGGATCCCATACGCCGGCGGCTGCGCGAGCAGCCGCGCTTACTGACGTGGGTGGCGCGCACCCAAGACATCGAGGGCGCGGTGAAGAAGTGCACCGTGTCGCCCGGCGCCATCTTTCCGATGGCGCGTGGCGCGTATCACTGGCGCTTCACGATACCGGGCGACGGCGCACTGGTGTGCGATGGATTGATGCCGACGCTGATTCAATGGGACTGCGCGACGCATCCCGCGGAAAATCTTGAAAATCGCGATTGCGAATTAATAAAGCTCGAGGGCATCCATCCCGCGCCTGCCAACATCGCTGCGTCATTCGCCGCGCCTGGCTTGGGGGAAACGATTGCGCTTGCGCAAGCGGATCAGGCCCGGCTGGCCGTCATCATCCGCAGCCCGCTCGGAATCAGAACTATTACATCCTAAGACGGCGAAATATTCAGCCGCGTTTCAATTCTTCGATCGACTTCACGAATTCGCCATCCGCGCGTTTAAGCGCGCGCGTCGCCGCCCGCGTATTGCCGAACGTCGGCACCCATTGCGAGTGCTTGCCCGCGCCGCCGGTGACGATGATGATCAGGTCTTCGGGCTTGCCCCACATGTGCACTGGCGTATCTAGCGGCGCATCGGCGTACTGAGCCGCCAGCTTGCGTCGAAAGCGGCGCTCGATGCCTTCTTTCGAAAACTTCGACATCGGTATCGTCGCGTGCTCCCATAGCCATTGCTTCACGTCGGCCTTGCTCATCCCGCCCGCGGCCACCGTCGCCGCATGTTCGGGGCCGAAGGCCATGACCGGCTGCCCGTCGTAATAGGCATTGTTCGATCCGGTATTGGCGATGGTGCCCGCACACATGGTCAGTATGCCTTCCGGGCTCGAGCTTTCATGATCGTTGACGTTATGCGGGCTTTCAGCGGCCACCACGGTAACTGCGGTCGCGTCTTTGGGTAGGCCCTGTTCGACGTGCAGCGGCTCCCATGGACTGTTGTCTTCGTTTTCCGCCACGCAAAACGTGAATTTTGCGGGGGTGCCGGCGGTCGCCATATCGCCGGTGCCGGGAATTGCCGCGCCGATATTCACGAGCGCCAGGCGCACGGCGCGCCCGATCGCCGCATTGGCGCGAAAGTAATTGCCCATTGCGTTGTTGCCTGAATTAAGACCGACTTCTTTCGCAATCGGGCCATTGAAAATCAACATCGGCGTGCACGGATGCGTAGTGGCCTGCGTGCCGTATAAGTTGTACTGCTCCTCGGCGAGTGCCTCGAGCGCCAGCATCACGAGCGGAAAATATTGCGGCTTGCAGCCCGCCATCACGGCGTTGGCCGCGATGCGCAACGGCGTCGCGGCGCCAAACCGCGGCGGAATCTTCACGACCGGCTGATCGAAATCGCGGTCACAATAAGCGAGCATGCGTTCGACGCGCTCGGGCGTCGGCGGAATCACCGGCAGGCCGTCGCTCCAGCCTTTCTCGCACAAAAATTCATACACGGCTTCCGGATCCTCATCGCACTGGACCATCGCGCCGGGGGCCTGCAGCATCGCGGCGAGCGAACTCATGTCTGCTTCTCCCTGACTACTTTGATGAGTTGTGGCAACGCCACTGCCGCACGTTCGATGACCTTTTCCATGTTGAGCCCGCCCAACGGGTGCTGGATTTTAAGCAAGGGCAGATCAGGCACGCCGAACACTTTGGCCTGCGCCGAGCCGAGCTTCATGAACGTATCCGAACAGACCACCGCGGCAATCAGGCCGCGCTTCGTCAACTGCGCCATGTCGTGGACACTCCACGACGTGCACGACCCTCAATCGGCCATGGCGCTGATCACGAGATCAGCTTCCTTCGCGAGTTCGTCGAGCATTTGTTCGGTGGCCGGCCGGCTCGACGCCGGTTTGCGCTTGTAGACGACCGAATCGACCTTGTATTCTTTTTTCACGCCGTCGACGATCATCTTGAGCAGGTGATCGGCATTGGCTTTACTGTTATCGAGCACGCCAAGGCGAATTCCGCGGCTGCTCAAGGTACGGCTGGTTTTCAACTGCGCGACTTCTTCGATCGGCGCATCGGGCACTACGAGAAATATCTTACCCATATTTGCTCCCTGCAAGACAATTAACAAACTGCGCGCCCCAAAATAATAGACACGCGAT
>JANXRI010000427.1 GCA_025353085.1 Betaproteobacteria bacterium | reverse complement strand
GGCCGTTACATTTTTTATCATTGCACTGATCGCAGCAGTCTTGGGCTTTACCGGAATCGCCGGTGCCGCCGGTAACCTCGCGTGGATTTTTGCCGTCATCGGCATCGTTCTGGCAATCGTATTTATGATAATGGGCCGTCGCCCGCCGGTATAACAATATTGCGTGTGACCGGGATTGACTGACAACCGCCCGCATTGAATTCGATGCGAGCGGTTGGCGGGTTAAAACACTCACCCCGCGAGTTCGTTATTCCGCATGGAGCATGACTCCGTGCGAAGCGTATTAACGAATCGGTATGCTGCCGACAGTAGATGCGCGGAAGGCTGATATGACGCATTGCGCCCGCGGCGCAAAACCATATCGTATGAACGATTCAAATCGCTTTGCTGTCGTGGCAGGTTCCTCTGCGGGCGGCATCGAAATGTTGAAACGCCTCGTCGCGAAGCTGCCCGCGAATTTTGCCGCGCCCATCTTCATCGTGCAACACCTGTCGCCCGACTTTCCGAGTGTATTGCCGCAGATCCTGAGCGCCGCGGGCAAGCTTCTCGGCCGTCCATCCGCGCGATCGCGGCGCCCGGTATTACGTTGCGCCGCCCGATCATCATCTGCTGATTGAAGACTCGCATATCGCGGTCAAACGCGGCCCCAAGGAAAACCGCTTCCGTCCCTCGGCGGACGCATTGTTTCGCTCCGCTGCCTACCTGTATCGCGGCGGCGCGATCGGCGTGGTGTTGTCCGGCGCGTTAAGCGATGGCACTTCAGGATTGTGGACAATCAAGCGTCCGGGCGGGACCACCATCGTCCTGCATCCCGAAGATGCGCCTTATCCCTCGATGCCACTGAGCGCATTGAAGGACGTCCACATCGATTACTCCCTGCCGGTGACGGAAATCGCGGAAGTCTTGATGAAGAGAATCAAGCAACCGATCGCCAACGTTTCCGCGGCCCGCGACCGCCAGATGCGCCGCGTGGAAATTGAACACGCCATTGCAGGCGGCAACCTTCCGCTCGACGAAGGCGTGTTCGAGCTTGGTCGGTCCTCGCGCTATTCTTGCCCTGAATGCCATGGCGTACTCGGGCATATCGAAGAAGGAACGATCACGCGCTATCGCTGCCACACTGGTCACGCCTACATGCAGGATGCGCTGCTGACGAGCCTCCATGAGGTCAGCGACGAAACGCTCGCGCAAACGATTACCGCGCTGGAGGCAAGCGTAATGCTGCTTGAAGAAATCGCGACGCGTTCCAGCAACGAACGCAACCCGGCGGCAGCCAAAAAATATTCCCGCCGCGCGCAGCTCACCAAAGACCTGCTGAAAGGACTGCGCAATTTCCTTCTGCGGGGACGCCGCGAACTAATTTGACACGGCAGTCTCGCGCCCCATCGCCCGCAGAGCCGTCAGTATTTGCGAAAACTTCCGACTACGACCCCGACAATCTCGAGTGGATCAGGCCGCAACACCGGGTAAGCTTTGTTCTCGGGTGCAAGCACGAACTTGCGATTCTCACGCGCCAGCCGCTTAACGGTGTAAGCGCCATCCACCACCGCGACCACGATATCGCCCGCATTGGCAGCGTGTCCGCGTTCGACCACGATCGTATCCCCCGGGAGCAGTCCGGCATCCACCATCGAATCGCCTTTGACCGTGATCAGAAATGTCCGCGAAGGCCGTCGCACCAGGTGCGCGTCGATTGCGAGTCCGTCCGGCGGCGCGTCAAACGCCATCGCGGGCAAACCCGCCGCCACCCGGCTTTGCACCAGCGGCCGATCGAAGAATCGCGCGCCGGGCCGCAGGCGCCGGTCTTTGGCTTCGAGATAGCCATCCGCCTTAAGACGCGTGATAAAAGCGGAGACCGAACTTGTCGACTTCAAGCCGACAATTTTGGCGATTGCCAGATACGACGGAAAGACCTGGTGGCGCGCGTAATAATCCTGCAGCTTGTGCAAATACACATCGTCGGAGATCGGCAAGCGGGACATCGTTAGACACCGTAGAATGTTTGTTCGATAATATAGAACATTCATTCGGCATGTCAATTTTTCGATATGCGCGCTGGCAATACTTCCGGCAAATTCTGCGGTGGCCGCCGCGCCCGTAGCGCAGGCGCCTCGCCTGCTTCGTGAAACTGCAGGCG
>JANXRI010000394.1 GCA_025353085.1 Betaproteobacteria bacterium | reverse complement strand
GAAGCGCGCGAGCCTGGGGCTCGGCACGCCGCCCTCGGCGTAAATTACAGTGCGCTCGGCGCGTATTTCCTTAAGCGAACCGTGGGTGAAAATCACGGTGCCGCGCAATCCGCCGTCGCGCACGAGCAAATTGCTGCCAAGTCCGACGACATACAGAGGCTCATTGGGCGGCAACGATGCAATGAATAGCCGCATATCTTCCAGATCGACTGGCACATAGGCGCGATCCACGCTGCCGCCGGCGCGCCAACTCGTGTGGCGAGCCATCGGCTCGGCGCGCCGCAACTCGCCCCACAGCATATTTTTCTGGTCCGCCATGTTCATCGTGTTCGCATCACAAATGACTGCCGCTCAGCATTGCGGGGACTGCGCCAATGGAACCGGCACCCATCGTCAGCACGACGTCGCCGTCCACAATTGCGTTGTCGAGCGCTGCCGGAAAATCCGTCACCTGCTCGACGAATATCGGCTCCACTTTGCCCTGCACTCGCACCGCGCGCGCAAGGGCGCGTCCGTCGGCCGCCACGATCGGCGCCTCGCCGGCGGCATACACCTCGGTCAGCAACAGCACGTCGACCGTGCACAGCACGCGCGCGAAGTCTTCAAAGCAATCGCGCGTGCGCGTATAGCGATGCGGCTGAAACGCGAGCACCAGGCGGCGGCCCGGAAAAGCCCCGCGCGCGGCCGCGAGCGTCGCGACCATTTCAGTCGGGTGATGACCGTAGTCATCGATCAAGGTGTAATGGCCGCCTTTTTTAAGTGCTATTTCGCCATAGCGTTCGAAGCGCCGGCCGACGCCTTTGAAGTCAGCCAGCGCGCGTACAATTGCTGCGTCCGCGGCGCCGACTTCCATACCGACTGCGATCGCCGCGAGCGCATTCAACACGTTGTGCGCGCCCGCGAGATTGAGCGTCACGGCGAGATCGGGCAGTTTCTTGCCGCGCGCATCACTGCGCTGCACCCGAAAGTGCATGCGGCCCGCGTCGGCCCGCAGATCGACCGCGCGCACCTGTGCGGCTTCCGACAATCCGTACGTCGTGACCGGCTTCGTAATAGCGGGCATAATTTCACGCACGTTGGGATCGTCGATACACAACACCGCGGAGCCGTAGAATGGCAGCCGCTGTACGAAATCCAGAAACGCCTGGCGCAGCCGGCCAAAGTAATGACCGTACGTTTCCATATGGTCGGCATCAATGTTGGTAACGACCGCGAGCACCGGCGCGAGATACAAAAAGGACGCGTCCGATTCGTCGGCCTCGGCAACGATGAATTCGCCGCTGCCGAGCTTGGCGTGCGAGCCCGCCGCTTCTAACCGGCCGCCGATGACGAAAGTGGGATCCATGCCGGCTTCGGCGAGCACACTGGCGACGAGGCTGGTAGTGGTCGTCTTGCCATGCGTGCCCGCCACCGCGATGCCGTTTTTAAGGCGCATCAACTCGGCGAGCATCATCGCGCGCGGCACCACCGGGATATTGTTTGCGCGGGCCGCCATAACTTCAGGGTTGTCTTCCTTGACCGCGCTCGAAATCACGACCGCATCGGCAGCGGCAATATTTTCAGCCGCATGGCCTTGCATGACTTTCGCGCCGAGCTTGTGCAGGTGCCGGGTGACGGCGTTGTCGTTCAAATCCGAGCCGCTTACTTCGAAGCCGAGATTGCACAAAACCTCGGCAATACCGCTCATGCCGGAGCCGCCTATGCCGACGAAGTGAACGCGTTTAACTTTGTATTTCATTGCGTGCCGCCCGACTGAACTCTGTGGCTATGAAATTTCAACATCCCGCGAGCTCCATGCAGGTCGCGGCTACCACTTGCGTCGCGTCGGGTTTGGCAGCACTGCGCGCCTTTTGCGCCATGCCGAGCAAAGCCTGGCGCGTAAAACCACGCAGCAATTTCGCCAGCGTTGGCGCGTTCAATTCAGATTGCGGCACGAGCACCGCGGCGCCACGCTCGCTCAAGAAGCGCGCGTTATGGGTTTGGTGGTCGTCGACCGCATGCGGAAACGGCACGAGCACGCTCGCGATGCCGGCGGCGGCGAGTTCGGCGATCGTCGACGCCCCCGCGCGGCAAATCACGAGGTCGGACGATGCATATTGCTCCGCCATATCGGCGATGAACGCAACCAGCGTTGCGCTCACGCCGGCGCGACGGTAATTCGCCTCGACTTCGACGAGATGGCGCGTGCCCGATTGATGCGTGACCTGCGGCCGCTCGGCTTCCGGAATCAGCGCGAGCGCCTGCGGCACAGTCTCATTTAACGCCTGCGCGCCGAGACTGCCGCCTATGACCGTGAGCCGCAATACGCCGGAGCGTGCGCGATAGCGCGTCGCAGGTTCGGCGATGGCAGCGATTTCATCGCGCACTGGATTGCCCGTCCAGATCACCGCGGTTGAATTGCGGAATGGAGTCGGAAATCCGCCGAGCACACGATCGGCAATTTTGGCAAGCACTTTGTTGGCCAGGCCGGCAATCGAATTTTGTTCGTGAATTGCGAGCGGCCGGTTCAAGAGGCTCGCCATCATGCCGCCGGGGAACGATACATAGCCGCCCATGCCGAGCACGACATCCGGACGGTGGGCGAATATCGCGCGCGCACTTTGCCAAAATGCAATCAACAACTGGAGCGGCAACAGCATAAAGCGCAGCGCGCCTTTACCGCGCACGCCGGTCATTGCGATCCACGCCATCGTGTAGCCTTTCGGCGTGACGAGTGTTGCTTCCATGCCGGTCCTGGCGCCGAGCCACACGATGTTCCAGCCACGCGCGCGCAAGCAATCAGCCACCGCCAGCGCGGGGAAAATATGCCCACCGGTGCCGCCCGCCATGATCATGATGGTGCGCGACACATGCGAAGCGACGGGTGATGTGCTCATATTTTCACCCCGCGCAAAAGTTGCCTATTCTCCCAATCGACGCGCAACAACACCGCCAGCGCGCAGCAATTGGCGGCAATGCCGCTGCCGCCGAAGGACAACAGCGGCAGCGTGAGGCCCTTGGTCGGCAGCACACCCATGTTGACGCCCATGTTGATGATCGCTTGCACGCCAAGCCACAAGCCGATGCCCTGCGCGACGAGCGCCGGGAAAGCGCGCTCGAGGGATGCCGCCTGACGACCGATGGCAAATGCGCGCGCGATAATCGTCACAAACAGTACGATCACGAGCGCGACTCCCGCGAAGCCGAGTTCCTCCGCGATCACGGCGAGCAGAAAATCGGTGTGCGCTTCGGGCAGATAAAACAGTTTCTCGACGCTCGCGCCCAGGCCGACACCAAGCCATTCGCCGCGTCCGAACGCGATCAGCGCATGTGAGAGCTGGTAGCCCTTGCCGAACGGATCGGCCCACGGGTCCATAAAGCCGACCACGCGCTGCATGCGGTACGGCGAAAGCCAGATGAGGAGCACAAAGCCGACGATCAGCAAAACGATCAGCCCGGCGAACGGCTTCCAGTTAACGCCGCCCAAAAACAGAATGCCCATCGCAATGACCGTGATGACGGCGAACGCGCCGAAGTCCGGCTCGCGCAACAAGAGGCCGCCGACGAGCAACATGACGACGAACAGCGGCAGAAATCCTTTTGTCAGGCTGTGCATATGCGCGGACTTGCGCACCGTGTAGTCGGCCGCATACAGTACGGCAAATAATTTCATCAGTTCGGACGGCTGCAGATTGAACACGAACAGTGACAGCCAGCGCTGGCTGCCGTTGACTTCGCGCCCAACCCCCGGCACCAGCACCAGCACCAGTAAACCGGCGCCGAACAAGAAGAGGAACGGCGCCGCCTTCTGCCAGGCGCGCAGCGGCAACTGGAATGCGATCGTTGCCATGAACAGGCTGAGTGCCAAAAATACGCCATGCCGCATCAGGTAATACATCGGCTGCTGGCCGGTCATGCGGCTGCCTTCGGCAATCGCGATCGACGACGAATAAACCATCACCAGACCGAGTGCTAACAACGCAACCGCACTCCAGGCAAGCGCCGAATCGAATTCGGCGGGCGGTGGACGACTTTTTACGTCCGCATAAAACAGCGTGCTCGCGTTAGTCACGGGCCGCCTCGTTTCTGACTGCGGCGGCGAATACGTCGCCGCGATGCCCGTAATTCTTGAACATGTCGTAACTCGCGCACGCCGGCGACAGCAACACCACGTCGCCGTCGCGGCTCAGCGCTCGCGCGAATCGGACCGCCTCTTCCATATCGGCGGCACGTTGGACGGTGACGCCGGTGCCGTCGACGACTTTGACAATCTGTTCGCGATCGCGCCCGATCAGTACGATCGCACGCGCACGGCGTTGGACCGGCTCGCGCAGTGGACTAAAGTCCTGACCCTTGCCGTCCCCGCCGGCTATCAACACCACGGGACGCGTAAATCCGAGCAACGCAGCAACCGTCGAGCCGACGTTCGTACCTTTGGAATCGTCGTAATAGGTGACGCCATTGATGACGGCGATTTTTTCGACCCGATGCGGCAATCCTTTGTACGCGCGCCATGCCGCAACGATCGGCGCATCCTCTACACCAATCGCATGGCAAAGCGCGCCCGCGGCCAACGCATTCGCCGCGTTGTGCAAGCCGGCGACGGGCAAATCGGTAATCGGCATCAGCACCTGCGCGCCACGCGCGAGCGACAACTGGCCCACGTGCCCGGCTATGCCCCATGCGCGGTCGGACGCCGGTGCGTCCGTGCCGAAACTCCACACTTCCCGTCCTGCCCGCGCCATCGCTGCGCTGCGCGCGTCTTGCCGATTAATCACCTGGGCGCCGCGACCGTGAAACACGCGCGCTTTCGCTGCGACGTAGTGATCGATGCAGTCGTAGCGGTCGAGGTGGTCTTCCGACAGGTTAAGCAGAGTGGCTGCGTCTGCATCGAGACTCGCCGTCGCTTCTAACTGGAAGCTCGACAACTCGAGCACGAACGCATCGGGCGCGCGCCGCCCATCTTCGATTTTGCTTAACGTGTCCAGCACCGGCGTGCCGATGTTGCCTGCAACTACTGTGTCGTAACCCGCCGCCACGCAAATGTCGCCCGCCATTCGGGTGGCGGTGCTTTTGCCGTTGGTGCCGGTGACTGCGATGATTTTCGGCCGGGTGAACATCGACTGCGGCAACGCTTGCGCAAAGAGCTCGACGTCGCCGACCACCGGCACGCCGTTCGCAATGGCAGCCACAATCGCCGACGCACGACGATCGATGCCCGGACTAATCGCGATCAAATCGGCGGCGCACAATCGCTCGGCGCGCAGCTCGCCACAATCGAGCGTTACGCCGGGCAACTCGCGGCGCAACGCGGCGGCATGCGGCGGCTCGGCGCGCGTATCGGCGGCGGACACAATGGCGCCATGCCGCGCCAGCCAGCGCGACATCGACAGCCCGGTGTCTCCGAGTCCGAGTACCAACACCTTTTTACCTCTCACATCCATGTTCGTTCATTTGCTTCGACCGTCCTAACGCAACTTCAGGGTCGACAGTCCGACCAAAACCAGCATCATCGTGATAATCCAAAAACGAACGACCACTTGATTTTCCTTCCACCCTTTCAATTCATAGTGATGGTGCAGCGGCGCCATTCGAAAAATTCGTTTGCCGGTCAATTTGAATGACGCGACCTGCAGCACGACGGAGAGCGTTTCGACGACAAACACGCCGCCCATGATGAAGAGCACAATTTCCTGGCGCACGATTACGGCGATGGTGCCGAGCGCCGCCCCGAGCGCGAGCGCGCCCACATCACCCATGAACACTTCCGCCGGGTACGCGTTGAACCACAGGAAAGCGAGCCCCGCGCCTGCCAGCGCGCCGCAGACAACCGCCAGCTCGCCGGCGCCTGGAATATGCGGAAACACCAGGTATTTGGCGAACACCGCGTTACCGGCGACGTACGCGAAAACGCCGAGCGCGCTCGCAATCATCACGGTCGGCATGATGGCAAGACCATCGAGGCCGTCAGTCAGATTGACCGCATTACTGGTGCCAACAATCACCAGATACGTCAACGTGATAAAGCCGAAGACGCCGAGCGGATACGCGATGTTCTTAAAGAACGGCACGATGAATTCCGTTTGCGCCGGCAGGTTCGTGCTGAACGCGATTACGCACGCCACCGTGAGTCCTACCACCGATTGCCAGAAAAATTTGGCGCGCGCCGACAAGCCCTTGGGATTGCGATGCACGACTTTACGGTAGTCATCGACCCAGCCGATCGCGCCGAACCCGACCGTCGCGGCGACTACCACCCAGACGAAACGGTTTTGCAAGTCCGCCCATAACAAGGTCGTGACCACCACCGACACGAGGATCAACGCGCCACCCATGGTGGGCGTGCCGGCCTTTGGCAGATGTGACTGCGGACCGTCGGTGCGTACTGACTGGCCGATTTTGTACGAGGTGAGCCGCCGGATCATCGTGGGGCCCACCATGAATGTCATCAGCAAAGCGGTCAGGCATGCGAGCACCGCGCGCAACGTGATGTAGCTGAACACGTTGAACGCTCGGATGTCTTTGGCGAGCCACTGCGCGAGTTCTAGCAGCATTGATGACCTCCGGTCGGCAATGTCGCGTAGAACGAGCGGCATTCATGCATAAGCTCCAGGCGCATTTAGTTAACCCCTGCCGCAGCCGCACCGCCGGCAATCTCGAATGCATTGATGACGCGCTCCATCTGCATAAACCGCGATCCCTTCACGAGCATCGTCACATCAGGTGCAAGCACGTTTTCAATTTCGGCCAGCAAGTCTTCGATCCGCTCAAAGTGGCGCGCACCGGCGCCGAACGCATGGGTCGCCTGCGCGGCCAACTCGCCGAGTGTGTACAACCTGCCGATGCCGGCAGCACGCGCGAAATCGCCGATTTGCGAATGCATGTCCGGTGCGTCCGGGCCAAGCTCGCCCATGTCGCCAATGACGAGCAGTTTCTGTCCCGGCGCACTCGCGAGCACGCTTATCGCGGCGCGCGTCGAATCCGGATTCGCGTTATAGGTGTCGTCGATCAGAATCGCGCCGTGGCGGCCTTGTTTCTTCTGCAGCCGGCCTTTGGCACCGCTAAAACGCGCAAGACCTGCAGCGACCGTCGTAACCGGCACTGCGAGTGCCGTCGCCGCCGCACATGCAGCGAGCGCGTTGCGCACGTTGTGCAAACCGGGCGCTGGCACCACCGCGCGAGCCGAGCCCGCCGGCGTGGTAAGTACAATTTCACTTTCGAATGTGCGCAGTTGATAAGTCGCGGTGACCGCGGCACGGGCCTCGAGCGCGAACTCGAGCTTGCGCGCATCCACGGCTGACGACCGCCACAGCGGCGCAAACGGATCGTCAGCATTGATCACCGCCGTACCACCGGGTCTGAGGCCCTCGAAAATTTCGCCCTTGGCGCGCGCGATCGCCTCTGCCGAGCCGAGATTTTCCAGATGCGCGACACCCGCATTGTTGACTACCGCCACCGTCGGCTCAGTCATGTGTGAGATGTATTTGATTTCGCCAGCGTGATTCATGCCCATTTCGATCACTGCGTAATGATGCTCGCGACGCAACTCGAGCAGCGTCAACGGCACGCCGATGTGGTTGTTGAGATTGCCGCGCGTCGCCAGCACGCCTGCATCGGGATTTACACTTCGGCTCTCCGCATTCACCGCTGCGCGCAAGATCGACGCCAGCATGTCTTTGACGGTGGTCTTGCCGTTGCTGCCGGTCACCGCGATGACAGGGATGTCGAACTGGCGCCGCCAATAGTTGCCGAGGCGGCCAAGCGCTTGCGTCGTATCGCCGACCACGATTTGCGGCAGCGCCACTTCGCTCGCGCGTTCGACGAGCAAGCCCGCGGCGCCGGCCGCTGCCGCTTGCGCAAGAAATGCGTGCGCGTCAAAGCGTTCGCCTTTCAAGGCAACGAACAAATCACCGCGCTTCACCGCGCGGCTGTCAGTGCACACCGCGTCAAACTCTGCATCGTTGCCTGAGTACTGGGCGCCGAGCGCGTTAGCTGCCTGCGATATGCGCATCATGAATGCCGCCTCGCCAGCGCCGCACGCGCCACCGCTACATCGCTGAAGGGCCGTCTGACACCATTGACTTCCTGGTAGGTTTCATGGCCCTTGCCCGCGACGAGCACGATGTCGCCACGCCGCGCTTCGCTTAGCGCCAGCGCAATTGCACGCCTGCGGTCCGGTTCAACGAGGTAGTCGCCACACGTGCCTTGGCGGATGTCGGCGATGATCTTGAGCGGTTCCTCGCTGCGCGGATTGTCACTCGTGATCACGACGCGATCGGCCAGCCGCGTCGCCACTGCGCCCATCAACGGGCGCTTGCCGCGATCGCGATCGCCGCCGCAGCCGAACACGCACACGATGCGCGCATCGCTGCCGGCGGTCAGCTCGCGCAGGCTGCTTAAAACCTGCTTGAGCGCATCAGGTGAGTGCGCGTAATCGACGACGACGAGCGGCCACCGGCCGCCGCCGAGTTTCTGCATGCGCCCGGGCACCGCACGCAATTTGCCGAGAGCTGCCACCGCATCATTGAATTGAACCTCGCTTGCCAGCAAGGTCGCGAGCGAACCGAGCAGGTTCGACGCGTTATGCCGGCCAAGCAACGGGCTCTCGATGGTGGCGCTACCCCACGGCGTGCGCACGTCGAACTGCATGCCGGCTGCGCGCGCGGCAAAATTGCCGCCCGCCACGCGCGGCACGCGGCGCGCGTCCTGGTGGCGTTGACCAAAACCATAACCGATGACGGCAAGCCCGCGCCGTTTCACCTTGTGCGCGAGTTCGCCTCCAAAGTCGTCATCGAGATTGACGATCGCGTGCTTAAGCGATTCACACTCGAACAGCCGCAGCTTGGCACGCCGGTAGCGGTGCATCGTGCGGTGATAGTCGAGGTGGTCGCGCGTCAGATTGGTAAATAGCGCGGCGTCGAACTGCACGCCGGCGACGCGGTCCTGATCGAGCCCGATCGAGGAGACTTCCATGCTCACCGCGCGCGCACCGCGGCGCAGAAAGTCGGCGAGTCGCGCCTGCAACCACACCCCATCGGGCGTCGTGTTGACGAGCGGGTGGAGCGTGCGGCGCAGTCCGTAACCGAGCGTGCCGATCACGCCGGTCCGCGTGCCGGATTGGTTGAGCGCCTGCGCGATCCATTGGCTGCACGTCGTCTTGCCGTTGGTGCCCGTCACGCCGATCATCCACAGCCGCGCGCTCGGCTCTGCATAGACGCGGCTGGCGATAAGGCCCGCGCGCGCGCGCAGTTGCGCGACGCCGACATTCGGCACGCGCCACTCGCGGTTCCAGCGAAAACCGCGCTTTTCCCACAGCACCGCATTAGCGCCACGCTCGATCGCCTGCGCGATATAGCGCCGGCCGTCCTGCGTTTCGCCGGGATAAGCCACGAAGGTATCGCCGCGCTTTAGGCACCGGCTATCGGTGACCAGCCGTTTAATCTTTAAATTGTCGAGGGTGGCGGAATTCATACTTCCTCGCGTACCTCGGGCGCATCGGGCGGCGGCAGCACGACGTTATTCATCGGCGCGTCGGGCTTGACGCCAAGCAGGCGCAACGAGCCCGCCATGACAGTGCTAAACACGGGCGCTGCAACGGTGCCGCCGTAGTATTGACCGGCGCCCGGCTCGTCAAGCATCACGGCCACGATCAAGCGCGGCGCGGACGCCGGCGCAAAACCGATGAATGACGACACATATTTATGCGCGGCATACGTGGCGCCATCGAGCTTGTGCGCGGTGCCCGTTTTGCCGGCCACGCGGTAGCCGGTGATTTGCGCTCGCGGCGCGGTTCCGCCCGGCTGCACGACGAGCTCGAGCATCTTGCGCACTTGCATGGCGGTTTCCACGGAGATCACGCGCGTGGATGCGACCGCCGTGTTGAGCTTGACGACCGTGACAGGCTTGATTTCACCATCGCTCGCAAACACAAGATACGCACGCGCGAGTTGCAACAGGCTCAGTGAAATGCCGTGGCCGTACGACATAGTCGCCTGCTCGATTGGCCGCCAGCTCTCGTATGCGCGAAGCTTGCCCGACACTTCGCCCGGAAATCCGGAGCGCGGCTGGGTGCCGAAACCGACGTGGCTAAAAATGTTCCACAACTTTTCGGCGGGCAATGAGAGCGCAATCTTGGCAGCGCCGACGTTGGATGACTTTTGTATGACCTGCGCAACCGTCAGTGCGCCGGCAGGATGCGCGTCATGAATGGTTGCCCTGCCGATCGTGAGCTGTCCTGACCCGGTCTCGACGATGGTGTCGGGTTTATAGAGACCGCTTTCCATCGCGACCGCGACCGTGAACGGTTTCAGGGTCGAGCCCGGCTCGAACAAATCGGTCACCGTACGATTGCGCGTGCGGCGCGGTTCGAGCTTGCCGCGATTGTTCGGGTTGTACGACGGCAGATTGGCCATCGCGAGCACTTCGCCCGTCGCGACATCGAGGACGACGATGCCGCCGGCTTTCGCGCGATTCGAATCAACCGCGATTTTCAATTCGCGATAAGCGAGATACTGAATCTTGGCGTCGATCGACAGCGCCAGCTCACGTCCCTGCTGCGGCAGGCGCACGCTTTCAACGTCCTCGACGATGCGCCCGAGGCGGTCCTTGATGACGCGCCGGCTGCCCGGCTTGCCCGCAAGCTCTTTATCGAACGCGAGCTCGAGCGCCTCCTGCCCCTGATCATCGACATTGGTGAAACCGATCAGGTGAGCAAAGTATTCGCTGCCCGGATAGTAGCGGCGAAATTCCCGCTGCAAAAACATGCCTGGAACGTTGAGTTCGACAATCTTGGCGGCCTGTTCGGGCGGCAAATTCCGCTTCAGATAAACAAAATCACGATTGGAGTCAGCCAGCCGCCTTCGAATTTCTGTCGGATCCAGTTCAAGCAGTTGCGCCAGACGCTTCATCTGCGCAGTCGAAATGTTAACGTCGGCTGGACTTGCCCACACCGACTCGACCGGCGTGGATATGGCGAGCGGTTCGTGGTTGCGGTCGGTGATCATGCCGCGCGTAGCCGACAGGGCAATCACGCGGCCGTAGCGGGCGTCACCCTTTTTTTGCAGAAAATCGTTATGCAGTCCCTGCAGGTAAACGGCTCGCCCGATCAGAACCAGAAACCCGGCGAGCAGCATAATAAGCAGCGTGCGCGAGCGCCAGCCCGGCAGGTTGATCACGACGACGGGCGTCCGCGCGCTCACCTGGCGGCCTCCGGCGCGACGATTTGCAGGCGTCCTGCCGGCGGCACGCGCATCATCAGTTGCCCGCTGGCTATTTTTTCAACTCGCGCGTGCATAGCCCAAGTGCTTTGCTCTAATTGCAGCTGTCCCCACTCGATTTCGAGCTGCTTGGCAAGTTCCTGCTCTTTTTGTAGTTCGACGTACAGCTTGCGCGCCTTGTGCTGGGAGGTCACGACCGACAGCGCGCAAACGAGCAGAATCGCGAGCAGAATCAGGTTGAAGCGCACCATCATGCGAACACCTCGCGATTGCGCTCGGCCACGCGCATGACGGCGCTGCGCGCGCGCGGATTGACAAGAACTTCGTCATGCGTGGGGCGCTGCAGCTTGCCGATGAGGCTTAACTTTGGATGCGGCAGGTCGGCCGCCCGCAGCGGTAACCGCGCCGGCATCCGCGGCGGCTGCGATTGCTCGCGCATGAAGCGCTTGACGATGCGATCTTCGAGCGAATGAAAACTGATCACCACGAGCCGCCCTTCAGGCGCCAGTGCTGCGACGCATTGAGGCAGAACGTTGATCAACTCTTCAAGCTCCTGATTGATGTAAATCCGTAGAGCCTGAAAGGTGCGCGTCGCTGGATCCTGCCCCGGCTCGCGTGTGCGAACAACTTTGGCCACGAGCCCGGCAAGCTCGCGCGTGGTAGCGACAGGGTGCCCCGCTCGTGCTGCAACAATCGCTGCTGCAATCTGCTTAGCAAACCGCTCTTCGCCATAGTTTCGGATAACCTCCCTTATTTCCTGCTCGGGCGCATCGGCGAGCCACTCCGCGACGGTTGCGCCGTTGCTCGTGTCCATGCGCATGTCGAGCGGCGCATCGACCCGAAAACTGAATCCGCGTGCGCCGTCGTCAAGCTGCGGTGACGAGACGCCGAGATCGAGCAAGATGCCGTCGACCTGCGTAACGCCGCAAGCATCGAGCACCTCGCGCAAACCGCTGAAGTTCCGATGCACGAGTTTGAGCCGCTCATCGTCAATGCCCCCGTGTGCTGCGATTGCCGCGGGATCCCGGTCCATCGCAATCAGTCGCCCTTGCCTGCCTAAACGCGCTAATGTTTCGCGGCTGTGTCCGCCGCGCCCAAACGTGCAGTCGACATAAACGCCGTCCGCCCGAACTTTTAATCCTGCTACCGCCGCTTGCAGCAAAACCGGGGTATGCGACCCCGGACTCACAACGAGAAACCCTCCAGTTCAGGTGGCAAATCGCCATCGCTGAAGCCGGCGCCACGCGCCAGGATCTGCTCCCACTTTTCCTTGTCCCACAACTCGAATTTGTGGCCTTGACCGACGAACACCACGCTTTTATTCAACCCCGCGAATTCACGCAGTGCGGGCGACACGAGCACCCGGCCCGCGGCGTCCATGTCAATGTCTTCGGCGTAACCAATCAGTTGACGCTGCAAATCGCGAATGCGTGGGTTGAGACTTGAGAGTCCCATCAGTTTTGCCTGAATCGGCTCCCAATCGGGCTGGGGATAGATCAGCAGGCACTTATCCACATCGGCTGTAATGACCAACCGGCCGGTGCAACGAACGAGCAAAGCCTCGCGATAGCGCGATGGCACCGCCAGCCGGCCTTTGCTGTCCAAATTCAACTGGGCTACACCGCGGAACACATTTCCCCCGATTTTAGGCGGCGGGTGCAGGGTATTTCCCACTTTTTCCCACCGTTGCCCACTATATGAAAAACAAGTGGCGCGGTCAAGCACAGAGAATCAGTTTTGTGTTTTCAGGACAAAGACTTATGCGGTAAAACTCACCTCAGTTGACGGTTAACAAAAAATACATATTCGAAACAATCGACTGTGAGATTACTTGAATGCATCACATTAATATTGTAGTCAACTAATCAACGAGTTAGCGTCAGCTATTAGCGTTGTTCAAAAACAACACGCGGAACTGTGGTTTTGGAAAGTGCAATGCCTTTCCCCGCTACGAGTGCGCGGAACGAAGTGAGAACTAACATCGCTGCTTTAGGAGATGCGCCGTCCGGGCCATCGTCCGCAAGGAACCGTTGGCGCAGATGACGGCAGGGATTGGCGAACGCTGCATAAAACTACCGCTCAGGATTCTGCACCTGAGACGGGGGCCGTCACTCATCGGGTGGCATTCAAGTCCAACGTCAACGCGAAAATTGCAAACGTTGTCTAAAACGTCATAACGCTTCGGCGATCGCCTTGCCCATTTCATGCGTGGAGGATTTTCCGCCGACATCGCGCGTGCGCGGCCCTTCGACGAGAATCGCTTCAACTGCATCGACGATTGCTTGGGCTGCATCGGGGTGACCGAGATGTTCGAGCATCATCGCGCCTGACCAGATCTGCCCTACCGGATTGGCGATGTTTTTGCCATAGATGTCCGGCGCCGAGCCGTGCACCGGTTCGAAGAGCGACGGAAATTCGCGCTCCGGATTAATGTTCGCCGAGGGCGCAATGCCGATGGTGCCGGTGCACGCCGGGCCGAGATCTGAAAGAATGTCCCCGAACAGGTTGGAGCCGACGACCACATCGAACCAATCCGGATGCAGGACGAAATGAGCCGACAATATGTCAATGTGATATTGATCGGTTTTGATGTCCGGATATTGCGCCGCCATCACCTTGAAGCGCTCGTCCCAGTACGGCATCGTGATCGATATGCCATTGGACTTGGTCGCTGAAGTTACGTGTTTCTTGTTGCCCTTCTTCGCGAGTTCGAACGCGAATCGCATGATGCGGTCGGTGCCGCGGCGCGAGAAGATTGCCTGCTGGGTCGCAAATTCATCGTCGGTCCCCGAGTACATGCGCCCACCGATCGACGAGTACTCGCCTTCGCTGTTTTCGCGCACAACCCAGAAGTCGATGTCGCCGGGCTTGCGGTCCGCGAGCGGGCATTTCACGCCTGGCATCAAACGCACTGGCCGCAGATTCACGTATTGCTGAAATTCTCGCCGAAACGGGATCAACAATCCCCACAGCGAAATATGATCCGGTACTGTCGCGGGCCAGCCGGCGGCGCCAAAAAACACGGCATCGTGCTGGCGCACCTGCTGAAGTCCATCCTCCGGCATCATGCGACCGTGCTTCGCGTAATAATCGCAGCTCCAGTCGAACTCATCGAACTGCAATTCGAAACCGAATTTCCGCGCTGCCGCTTCGAGCACGCGCACGCCTTCGGGTCCCGTTTCCTTGCCGATGCCGTCGCCGGGTATATAGGCGATTTTATATTTCTTCATAATGCGTCCTTACCCTCAAACCACCGTTGATACTGCATGAATCGCGCTCATCGTGAGTGGGAGTCAGCCGATAAGCCGGGTTCTGTCGGCAGCTTGCGCCGCCGTGACAGTCATTCCTCTCGACGCACGGTTACCCGTACGCTCTAGCCACCTACCCGCAAGCTCGGTGGGTCACGTCACAGCTTGCCTATTTGGTGTTGCTCCGGGTGGAGGTTGCCGCGTTTCACCCCGCCGCTTTCCGTACCAGCGAACTGGCACGAATTACGGCGGACTCGTCTCTGTGGCCCTGTTCCTCGCCTCGCGGCGGACGGTCGTTAGCCGTCACCCTACCCTGTGGAGCCCGGACTTTCCTCTATTGGGGCGAGTGAACGCCCAAACAGCGACTGCCTGGCCAACTCCCGCGTGAATTTTAGCATGCAGCTACTCTGCTTTATGCGTCAGATCATGCGCCAGCTCACCGTGCCGCCGGCGCGGAACGGCACCAGCGTGGCATGGTGATAAGGCAGTTCATCGGGCACGGTCCACGCCTCCTTGACCAACGTAATCTTGTCTTTGTTGCGCGGCAGGCCGTAGAACGCGGCGCCGAATACGCTCGCAAATCCCTCGAGTTTTTCGAGCGCGTTGTAGGCGCCGAAAATTTCCGCATAAAACTCGATGCCGGCATGCGCGGTATACATGCCCGCACACCCGCAAGCTGCTTCCTTGGTATTGCGCGCGTGCGGCGCGCTATCGGTGCCCAAAAAGAATTTCGGATTGCCGCTGGTCGCCGCTTCGATCAATGCGAGACGGTCGTCTTCACGCTTCAATACCGGCATACAGTAGTGATGCGGACGAATGCCGCCGACGAACAGCGCATTGCGATTGAGCAGCAAATGATGCGCGGTAATCGTGGCGGCCACACGCGGCGGCGCCGCCAGCACGAAACGCATTGCCTCCTTGGTCGTAATGTGTTCGAACACCAGGCGCAGTTTTGGAAATTTTTGCAATACTGGCAACAACACGCGATCGATGAAAAGCCGCTCGCGATCGAAAATGTCGACGTTCGGATACGTCACTTCGCCGTGAACCAATAGCGGCAATCCGCATTCTTCCATCGCGCCCAGCGCGTCGTCACATTTAACCAGTTCGCTCACACCCGCATCGGAATTAGTGGTGGCGCCGGCCGGATAGTATTTCACCGCATGGACCACGCCGCTCGCCCTGGCGCGCAGAATTTCTTTGGCGGTCGTGTTGTCCGTCAGATAAAGTGTCATCAACGGCGCGAATTGCATGCCTTCGGGCAATGCGGACACGATGCGGTCGCGATAACCAATCGCCAGTTCCGTTGTGGTGACCGGCGATTGCAGGTTCGGCATCACGATCGCGCGCGCGAAGCGCCGCGCTGTATCGGGCAGCACTGCGCGCATGTGGTCGCCATCCCGCAGATGCAGATGCCAATCGTCGGGACGGGTGATCGTAACTCGGGTCATCGGTGCTCCTGCAGGCTCGGCGAGCGCTGATCAAAAATCTGGCTGCATCTTAAGCGGTGACCTGCAATTAGTAAAATTAAGCACCCTTATCGATTTTCAATGCAAGCTCGTATATGTCGTTCTTGCGCGCGCCGGTGAGGTCGACGGCGAGCTTGACCGCCTGCTTCAGCGACATTTCGCGCAGGAGCACTTCGAGCACGCGCCGCGACTCACCCTCATCGGCCGCCGTAGCGGCCGGCGCGCCTTCGACCAGCAGCACGAATTCTCCCTTGAGCTGATTGGCATCCGCCTCAAACCATGCGACCGCCTCGCCGAGCCGGCAATTGTGGATGGTCTCGAACAGTTTTGTGAGTTCACGCGCGATCGTAATCGTACGCTCGCCGAACACTTCATTCATTGCTGCGACGCTCGCGACAACCCGGTGCGGCGCTTCGTAGAACACCAGCAAATAGGGCAAGGTCTTGAGCGCTTCGAGTTCGCGTTTACGCGAAGCTCCCTGCTGCGGCAAAAAACCGTAGAACAAAAAATGCGGCGCGGCGAGACCGGCCGCGGACAACGCACAGATGGCCGCATTCGGCCCCGGCACCGGCACCACTGTAAAGCCCGCATTGCGCACCGTTGCAACTGCGAGCGCACCGGGATCGGAAATCGCCGGCGTGCCCGCGTCGCTGATCAGCGCCACCGATTTGCCTTGCGCCAGCAGCGTCAGCAGTTTTTGCGCAGCGTCGCGCTCGTTGTGTTCGTGCAGCGAAATCAGTCGTGCATTGACGCCATGGTGCTTGAGCAGGCGCAATGCAAAACGCGTGTCTTCCGCCGCAATCACGTCGGCGCGCTTTAACACGTCAAGCGCGCGCAAAGTGATATCGGCGAGATTACCAATCGGAGTGGCGACTACATATAATGAAGGCCGCTCCATTCCCGCTTGTTCATGATGCACCGTCTCATTCATCGCCTGGCTGTCGTTCTCGTGTTGACCCCGGCGCTACTATACGGGGGCGTTACCGTGTTCGCTACCGGTGCCGCCTTCGCTGCCACGCGTGAACCGCATATCGCATTGCTATTGCCGTTAGCATCGCCGTCATTCGGGCGGCATGCCGATGCGGTGCGCCAGGGCTTTGTCGCCGCTGCGAAACGCGCCACCAGCAATGTGCCGCCGATCCGTGTTTATCCGGTCAATGAAGACACTCTGAACGTGCTGGCGGTTTATGAGCAGGCGCTCGAGTCCGGCGCGCAACTGGTCGTGGGTCCGCTTACCCGCAATGGCGTAGCGGCGCTCGCGGCAAGTTCGCTTGTCAACGTACCGACGCTCGCGCTCAACACGCTCGAGTCGCGCACGTCAGCACCGGCGCGACTGTATCTGTTCGGCCTCGGCGTCGAACAGGAAGCGCGCCAGGTTGCGTTGCTCGCGCGCGATGATGGCAGGCGCAATGCGTTTGTGTTGGGCGACGGCACGCCACTCGGCGAGCGCATGCGCCAGGCGTTCGTCGCGGAGTTTGCGCGGAACGGCGGCATCACGGTGGCTGAATTGACCTTTGGCGCCGACCAGAGCAGCCTGACCAAATTGCGCCAGACCATCGATCTTGGCGTCGCCGATATGCTGTTCTTCGCCGTCGATGCCGCACGTGCGCGCGTCGCCCGACCCTATCTCGGCAACAGCCTGCCGCTTTATGCGACATCGCAGGTCAATGAAAAAAGTGCGATCGGCAACAATGAACTTAATGGTGTGCGATTTGTCGATATGCCCTGGCTGCTGCAGGCAGACCACCCGGCGGTGATGATTTATCCACGCGCGCAGGTCGGCGACGCGCTCGAATTCGAGCGCCTGTATGCGCTCGGTATCGACGCGTTTCGGCTCGGCCTTGATCTCTTGAAAGGCACGGCCGATCCGGCGCTTGACGGCGTGACCGGTCGGATCCGGCTGGTTGATCAGCAGTTTGTGCGCGAACTCACCACCGCGCAGTTCATCGATGGCAAGGCGGTCGTGCAGACGGTTCGCCCCTGATGAGCGCGCGAGGCGAGGCAGCCGAAAACCTCGCCGCCGCCTATTTGCAACGCGCGGGACTTAAGCTGGTCGAACGCAACTATCGCTGCCGCTTCGGCGAAATTGACCTGATTGCGCGCGACGGCGCAACGCTTGTTTTTGTTGAAGTGCGCATGCGTTCGAGCGAGCGCTTTGGCGGTGCTGCCGCCAGCATTACGCGCGCCAAGCAACAGAAGTTGTTGCGCACGGCGCGGCATTATCTGGCCGGCATTGCGCGCCCGCCGCAATGCCGGTTCGACGCGATGCTGATCAATGGCAACACCAATGCAATCGAGTGGCTCAAAAATGCTTTTACAGAATGAGTATGGGATAATCCGCCGACTTAGCGGACTAAAAAATGGACTTGATCAGCAGAATCAGCGAGAACTTTTCCGAAAGCGCGCATCTCAAACTGCAAAGCATGGATGCCCTTGCAAAGCCGATTGCCGCCGCTGCCGAACGCATGGTGCAGTGCCTGCGGGCCGACGGCAAAATTCTCGCGTGCGGCAATGGCGGCTCGGCCGCAGATTGCCAGCATTTTTCCGCGGAATTATTAAATCGCTTTGAGATGGAAAGGCCCGGACTCGCGGCCATCGCGTTAACCACCGACACCTCGACGTTGACATCGATCGCTAACGATTACGATTTCGAACAGATTTTTTCGAAGCAGGTGCGTGCGCTTGGCCACAAGAACGATGTGCTGCTCGCGATCACGACCAGCGGCAACTCGAAAAACGTGCTGGCCGCGGTTGCCGCCGCGCACGAAAATGGCATGAGCGTTGTCGCGTTGACCGGCCACAACGGCGGCCGGATGACCGAGGTTTTGCAACCGTCCGATATTCACGTTTGCGTGCCGGCACAAAGCACCGCGCGCATTCAGGAAGTGCACTTGCTTACCTTGCATTGCCTGTGCGATGCAATCGATTGTTTGTTACTGGGGGTTGAATGAATACGCAAAAATTACGTTTGCTCGCACTACTTGTCATCACGCCGTTGCTGGCGAACCTGCTGACGGGTTGCATCGCCGCGGTGGTCGGCGGCGCCGGGACCGCGGCAGTCATCGGCGAGGACCGCCGCACAGTCGGCACCGTCACCGAAGATCAGGGCATCGAACTCAAAGCCGAAAACAGGGTCAACGACAAATTCAAGGATGCGCATATCAACGTGACGAGTTACAGCCGCATGGTGCTGCTGAGCGGCGAAGCGCCCAATGAAGCCGCCAAGGCGGACATCGAAAAAATCGTGCGTGCGGTCGAGAATGTGCGCAGCGTCTACAACGAAATTACCGTCGGCCCTATTACGCCGCTGTCGGCGCGCGCGAATGATTCTTTCGTCACTTCGAAAGTAAAAGCGCGCTTCGTCGATCACCGCAAATTCAACGCGATTCACGTTAAGGTTGTGACTGAAGCCAGCGTCGTGTTTTTGCTCGGCCTGGTCAAGCGCAAAGAAGCCGATGACGCGGTCGAAATTGCGCGCACGACGAGCGGCGTAAAAAGGGTCGTGAAGCTGTTCGAATATATCGACTAGCGGTCCCGCACCGTCAGCGCCGTTTGGCGCGTGCGCCGCCGCCGCGTTACACTGACAGCGTGCATCTTATTCCCGCTTTCGAAGCCAAGTTCTGTACGCCGGCCGAAGCCGCCGCGCGTATCACCGCGCTCGCGCGACCGCTTGTATTCACCAACGGCGTCTTCGACATTCTGCATCGCGGCCATGCGAGCTATCTCGCGCAGGCGCGCAGTCTCGGCGCAAGTTTATTGGTCGCGCTCAATAGCGACGCGTCAGTGCGCCGTCTGGGCAAAGGCCCCGACCGGCCGATCAATGCGCTCACCGACCGCATGGCAGTCGTCGCCGCACTCGAAGCGGTTAGCCTCGTAACCTGGTTCGACGACGAGACGCCGCTTGCACTGATCAAGCTGCTGCGGCCGGATGTGCTGGTGAAGGGTGGCGACTGGCCGGTCGACGAAATCATCGGCGCGGCTGAAGTCAGAAGCTGGCGTGGCGCCGTGCATTCGATTCCGTTTGTGCACGAGCGGTCAACCACTGCGACGCTCAAAAAAATCCGCGGCGTTTAGTCGTACTGACTAGAAGTTATTTCAAAAACAGCTTGGAGCCGCAGATAAACGCGGTGAACGCAGATAAGTTCGAAATACTTTATGTCGGCTGGAGTGCGGCCTTGGATCTTATTGGGCGTTGTCATCATGGATGACAATCGGAACGCTCAATCCCCCCCAGCCCTCCCGAAGGAGAGGGTGAGAATGGCACTAACCCGCTGTCGCGAATTAGTGAAAGATCAATAATCTGTGTTTATCTGCGGCTGATTGTCGTTTTTTTTATTTTTGAGATAAGTTCTAGTTTTTTGCCGTCACTGCGTCGGCGCAGGCGGCTGCTTTAAGTTGAGCGGCAGGAAAATCACCTTTCAGTTCCGCGACTTTTGCCGCCATTGCATCGCCGGGATCGCGAATGACAAAAGTAATGGTCTTGGCGCCGCGCACGCCGGCCAATGCCGAGCGCACGCCTTTTTCGCGCAATTGCAGAACGTAGTTATTGGCCGCCTCATCGGTCTGGAAATCGCCGAGTGCAATCGCATTGCGCAGTTGGCTGTTGTCCTGCACGATTGAAAAATCGGCGATCCCGCGTGACTTGAGCTCGCCGGTTGTTTTGTCGAATTCGGCCTGGGTCTTAAACGGGGGGATGTAGACCCAATAGCGATCACCGGTTTCGCGCTGCGAAACTTTATCACGCAGCCCGACCCGCTCGAGCGCGAGGCCGGCACGTACTGAATCGCCGGCGGCAAAACCACTCCATTCAAGGCAGACCAGGGTCGACTGCACGCGCGCCGCGTCTGTGGACGGGGGCGGACGCGTGCCGGGCTTCAGCAATTTCATTTTTTCCGGTGCAATCTGGAGCAACATGATCTGGTTGTCGGCGCCTGCGCGGCCCTCCGAAAAACGGATGTAGCCGTACGCAATGGCATTCGACAGCAAGAGTACCAAGAACAGCAATCTCATTTTTTTGGCCTTGCGCGCGCCATCGGCGCGTCGGCTTTCGCTAGGGTGAGCAAACCTTCAAGGACCAGATTATCCACCAGCTTTACTTCCAGGTTAAGGTGCGGCGCGAGCAAGGCTGCGCCGCCGCCTGAAATCACACACAGCGGCGCTGCCTGCCCGGCGTCTTCGAGAAAGCGCGCCATGCGCTCGATCGCGCCGCACGAGGCGTTAATCGCGCCGCTCATGATTGCATCACCGGTCGTATCGGGAAAGAAACTGAAGCTGCCGGGCCGCCGTTTCAAGCCAGCGGTATTGTCGGCGAGCGCCTGGCGCATCAATTCCACACCGGGCACGATCATGCCGCCCGCGAATACGCCGTCACCGGTTAACGCATCGACCGTTAGAGCGGTGCCGGCATTGACGACGACGGCGGCCGCGCCAAACAGGCGATAAGCGCCAATGAGGGCAGCCCAGCGGTCACAGCCAAGTTGCGCAGGTTTGGCATAACTGCTGCTCACGCCGCTTTGCTCGCGACGGCTCGTCAGCCACTGCGGGGCCGGCGCGGCTGGCAACACCCGCCGCAATCTTTCACGCAATAGTGCGCCGGCCACGTTGGATATGACGATAGCCACGGGCGCCGGCAGCCGCGCGAACGCGGCTTTCAAGTGGCTGGCCTGCGCAGTGGCAACCCATGCGCGCTTGCGCCACTGCACGCCATCGTGCCAGCCCCATTTAATGCGTGAATTGCCGGCATCTATTGCGAGCACGGCCCCTTTTTTAAGCGCTGCGTTCATGCCGCCAGCCGCAAACTCACATCCCCGCTGTGAAACCGCAGAGTGCCCGCCTGCGTGGTCAACAACAAAGCGCCGTTTTCATTGACGCCCTGGGCGGTGCCTGCGACCGTGCTGCCGTCAGGCAAGGCGATCCTGACCGGTTTGTTGCGATAGACGTCATACTTTTGCCATTCATCGCGGAATGCAGCAAAGCCGTCGCGCGCGAATAGTGTTAATACAAGCTCGAGTTCGCTCAAGAGGGCAGCGAGCAGCCGATTGCGATCCGGTGCATTGCCAGTCACGGTGGCAATATCAACTGCCGGTTGGTCGATGCGCTCGAGCAAGCGCGCTGGCATGCGGCAATTTAGACCAATGCCGATAACCGCGGCGCTGGGCCCCAGCACGTCACCCTGCATTTCGATCAGAATGCCCGCAAGCTTGCGGCCTTGCGACAGTACGTCATTGGGCCACTTCAAGCCCGCCGCCTGTTGCACACCGAAACGCGCGAGCACACGCATCACCGCCACGCCGACCGCGAGACTGAGCCCCGCAAAAAACCCAGCGCCTTGTTCGAATCGCCACAGCAACGAGAAGGTCAGCGCCGCGCCAGGCAGCGCGTGCCACTCACGTCCGCGCCGCCCGCGCCCGCCGGTTTGCCATTCGGCGGCGATCACTTCGCCGCTGCCGACGCCGGTCGCTAAACGCCGCATTAAATGTGTATTGGTTGATTCGATGCGGTCGAAAATTTCGATTGAAAATCGCGATGCGAGCGGCCCCAGCGCGGAACAAACTGCCTCCTTTGCTAGCAGTTCCAATGGCTGGGCCAATCGATAACCTCTGCCGCGAACTCGAAAAATCTCGATGCCGCAGACATCCAGCGCGTGCAATGCGTTCCATACGCTCGCGCGCGATACGCCAAGCACGCGCGCCATCGCCTCGCCCGAGCGAAATTCGCCATCGGCCAACATGCGTAATGCCTGGAAAGTCAATGCGTTCATTTAGCTCGCGTAGAGTAATCGATAAACACGTTCCGGAGGAATTCCCGCCTTGACGGTGCGTTTGCAGGTCCCGACGATAGGCCATGCACAAGTCGAATTCCGGAATTTCGTGTTCACCGCGCGCTGCCCGATGGCGCGGACTTGTGCGAACTTGGCGAAAGAAACTCCGTGCGCGCGGCGACAGGCATACCGTGAAAATTCGGTTTGGATTTCGGCGCGCGGCGTGAACGAGTGCCGACACGGCGACACACGGCGCCGGCGCTGCTTTACCGGGTCTCGCGCGCTTTTTGCGAGGCGCGGCACTACGTCATTTGGGACTGCAGGGAACTCTGCTCGCCTACCGTAATCACCAGGTCGAGCTGGGTTTCCAGCCAGTCGATGTGCTCTTCTTCGCTTTCGAGAATGTCTTCGAATAATTTGCGCGTGACGTAATCGCCCACTGATTCACAGTACGCGATTGCTTCCTGGAGGATCGGATAAGCGAGCTTTTCGAGTTTGAGATCGCATTGCAGCGCCTCCAGCGGGGCCTCGCCGATCAAGAGCTTGTGCAGTTCCTGCAGATTGGGCAAACCTTCCAAAAATAAAATGCGCACGATCAATTTGTCGGCGTGCTTCATTTCGTCGATCGATTCGTGATGCGTATGTTCGGCAAGCTTGCCGAGCCCCCAGTTTTTGAACATCCTGCCGTGCAGGAAATACTGGTTGATTGCCGTGAGCTCGTTGACGAGCACTTTGTTTAGATACTGAATGACTTTCTGGTCGCCTTTCATGCGTGCCTCCCGATGAATATACGATTTGGAGAATAGCACCGCGTGGCGCCACGCTGACTCCTTTGTTGTGTGTTTAGAGCGCGCACGAATATCGACGGATTTACGCGTGAAATCCGGCGATCCCGAAAACGCCAGCGCAAGTTACGGAAGAAAGGGCACGGGGCAGATCGCGCCCGCTTCTCAGGAGAAGTTCAGACGAACTGCCGAGCCGGGGCCCGGCGTTTGCACGACATTGCTTCTTGCAAAATCTCGCGTGCGCACGGCTCGCAGGCACCGCAACACGTCGCAACACCGAGGCCATCTTTCAGCCCCTGCACGTCGGTGACGCCCAGCTCGGCCGCCTGGCGTATTTCGCGCTCGGTAATCACGTTGCATATACGTACATAAGCCAGTCAAAGATTATTGCAATAAGAATCATTCTCATTTATATTGCGATTTACGTCAAATCCTTTACAGGACTGCCGCGTCCACCGCTAAGCGAGGGCAAGATTTACGGGTGTCCGCCTGCCTATCGGCTCCCATCTAAATTGAAGAGGTTCCCATGCTGCAAATGTTCGTAATCACACTGCGCGAAGGCATCGAAGCGTTCTTGATCGTCGCCATCGCACTCGCCTATTTGCGCAAGACCAGCCGCGATGCGCTGGTACCGGCGGTGTTTTGGGGGACCGGCGCGGGCGTCACGCTGTCGCTGATACTGGGCATCAAGCTTGCGGAGTACGCGGTACAGCCTATTTGGGAAGGACTGTTGGCCTTGGTCGCGGTCGTACTCGTAACGTCGATGGTAATTTACATGTTGCGTACGGCGAAACATTTGCGGACGGAAATCGGTGCGCGGCTCGAAACGGCGGCACAAAAAGCGGGCGCCGCCGCGTGGTTTGGCGTATTCGCGTTTACGGTGCTGATGATCACACGCGAAGGCATGGAAACCGCATTCATGATCGACGCGGTGGCGCTGCGTACCGGCTCGGCCGAATTAGCTGCCGGCGCGCTTTCGGGCACGGCACTTGCGGCGTTGCTCGCATGGGCATGGTCACGCTATGGCCATCGCGTCAATCTCGCTTTGTTTTTTCAGGTGACGTCGATTTTTTTGCTGCTCTTTGCGCTGCAACTGCTGCTCTACGGTTTTCACGAACTTGCCGAAGCCAAAGCGCTGCCGCTTGATAATGAATACTGGCACGCAGCAACCGAAGCGTATGCAGAAGGTACATTCGCACAAATTTATTCGCTCGCCCTGGTCCTCATTCCCGCCGCCTGGCTGGCGCTCGCCGCATTGAAGAGCCATCAGAAGAATCGCTCGGTTGGGAGCCCCGCCTGATGCGCGCAGACCAATTGCGCGGGTCGTTGCGCACATGAACCCCCAGCCCTCACTCCCTGCAATTGACGGGCAAACCGGCGCGCCGGCGATCGACACCAATCACCCTTCACAGCGCCGGCCAATTCGCAGCGACGATCTGTTCAGCGGCCAGCGCGCAGTGCTGATCGAACATGCGGGCGCGCTTTACTCCCTGCGCCAAACCAGCAAAGGCAAGTTAATTCTGAC
>JANXRI010000384.1 GCA_025353085.1 Betaproteobacteria bacterium | reverse complement strand
ATGTCAGGCGCCCCCGGTTCAACAGTGGCGCGGCGCCCGGTAATCTGCACGATTTTGATACGGTAGAAAACGGGAACCGCCGCCGGCGTGCCACCAGGCATTTTTTTCACGCCCCCGTGCTCCCACCACATCGCTCTCTGTGGCAATAGATTGAAGGCGAGCATGCGTTCGCCCAAGAATTCGGGCGTATCGCAAAGCTCTTCGTAACGGCCAAAGGCTACAACGGTAGCCCATTGTTCACGTCTCATCTGGTCGGCTTCGAAGATCGCTTCATGATTATCGCTTTCCGGATAGCTAAGGTTTAATGAATACCTTTATCCACAGCTTGATTGTCACGCCATTTGGGGATATCCAAAACTCTATGGAATGGACGCAGGTTTCACATCCGTAACGTGCTCGATGACTATAACCGCGAGGCGCTCAGGATCCAGATCGACCCCAGCTTGCCGACGGTGCGCGTTGTGCGTGCTTTCAGCGAATCGGTCGAAGTGCGCGGTAATGTACGTAGTAAATGCTAGTCGGCACAAATCAATGGCACGAGCGACTACCAAAGCAAAGGCGTAAGCCCTAAGACCGCTAAACCAGTCAGGAAACATGCTCCCTGGAGACCCGCCTGGCGAGACGACAAAAAGTATGCGTACGCGCCTTTGACAACGTTGTTGCTGGCAGCCGCAATAACAATCCCTGCAGCCGCCACAGGTAACGGAGTCACTCCTTCAGCCGCTTGCGTCATACCCAGGATAAAGGGGTCTACATCAGTGACTCCCATAATGGCCGCGAGTGTATAAACGCCGGCGTGGCCGAAATAGACAACAGCAAGATGGGTAGCTATCAGCATAACCAGAAAAAGCAGGGCAAACAGAAACGCAGCGCGTAGCTCAAGCGGGTTCTGAACTTCAACGTGTGGCTCGATCTCCTGAGAACTTGCATCGCTCTTGCATGACCAGAACCAACCCGTGCAAATGGCTAAGCCACCTAATAAGATGAACGAAGGAGCCAGTAAGTCCATCAGATCCCGGCTAAAGAGAGCCAACAGTACGGACAGACGCAGGTACATTACGCCCGATGCGATCAGCATTCCGCCAGAGAACAAATGTGGATGATTCTCGTGGGAAGATCTCCTGGCAAGAACCACTGTCGTCAGTGTTGACGAATAGGCTCCGCCAAGGATCGATGCGAGGATTACTCCCCCTCGACCTTTGGTCAACCTCTGTATTACATAGCTGCCATAAGAAACCGCGCTTACAGCCACTACAACTAGCCAGGTCTTGAAAGGATTAATCTGAAACGCGCTAAATTGCTCATTGGGCAAGATAGGCAAAATGACCGCGGCGAGGAGCAGAAATTTTGTAAATGTGAAAATGTCCTCCGGCGCAATACGTTTTGTAAGTCCTTCCAGACCCCCTTTCATCTCAAGTAACAACATGGTGGCGACACCCAACGTCGCGGCAACCCAAAAATACTGATAGAAAACCAGCGCGCCTATCAAATAGGTGATTAGACCGGCGATTTCTGAGGTCACCCCGGCAAATCCGCCGGTGACTAGCTTGTGCCAATAAGAAAGCAACAGGAATCCAGCGATCGCCAAGAATCCTAATGCCAGTGGCATGCGTTGATCCGCGGATAAATACGCCATTGCATAACCCACTAATCCGATCAAGGGAAATGTACGCACTCCGCCAAAGGCGTACTTCTCGGCTCCGGCTTTCCGCTCCTCTCGCTCTAGCCCGATCAGAAAAGATAGAGAGATTACGAGGAGGATATTTACCACCTCCGGTGGCAGCCATTCGTTAAGTGCCATAGGCATGGTTTCCAGCAGCTATTGAAAGGCGCAATTTTATCAGTGCGGTCGTCATTGGAGGACAAGGCCCGCGATGGCGCCTTTCTGTGGGAAGTGAATTCCATCGGTCGAGTCATACCCCGACTCGGGAAAGGTTGCGTGGGTTGCAGGCCGATCACAGAGGCCCGTTTTGAGAACGGGCGGAGGGACGAACCGCATTGCGCGGTTGTAAAACACCGTTTGATGCGTAGCCATGGGTGTAACATTTACACCGATAAACGAGCAATGCAAGCGGTAATCCATGGCGGTGTGTTTGGCGGTATGTCTTCCCAGTGATAGCGCCAGCAATGAGGATGCATGAGGATTTCCAGTCGCTATATGGTTACCCTCGCTCCCCCAGACAAGGCGGGCCACCTTTTCCGGGTGGCCCGTTTTTGTGTGACCGCTATGCGCTGCTGCTCGACTAATTCTTCAACACAAATCTTCGCTCCGGCGGTGTGCCGGCTTCGTAATGCAACGGAGTCAAAGCGGGAACATTGACCTCATCGCAAACTTTTTGCACATGAAAGGCTTCCAGAGGGGGCCGCCAGCCCTTTTTTGACTCGCACGTGGCCTGCACGCAGCTGATGCTCTTGAGCCACGCGCAAATCTTCACCTCGCCGCCCGTGTCATTGGCAATTTCAGTCAAAAAAGGTGCGTCCTTATAGTAAGGCTGATTGCCGCCGGCCTCCGCACGCACGTCCTGCAGAACCGTATAAAAGCTGCCCCCCGTCGCCAAGAACCTGGTGACTTTTTCCATAAATAATGTGAGATCGGCGGTATATGAGAACCCGCCGATCACATCGGTAATGACCTGAAATTGCCCGAGCTCGTCCAGCGAATACTCGCGCAAACGCCGGTTAAACAGGTATTGCAATTGGTTTGCGCCCACGTTGGCAGCGCTGAGGCGCCAGTCTGCTGTCCGGCGGTCTTCGATCGACATGGCGACGGCCTGCGCTTTCTTGCCGCGGCGCTCGCGTCCTTCCAGGTGCGAGAGATCGTAATTCACGGTGAAATAATCGAGTATCGCCTGCCCCTTGCCCGCACCAATATCCAGCCATCGATCGCCAGGACCGAGTGCCGCCAATGATTCATCGAATCCGCTGGACAGCGCGTCCACATAATTGGCAAGCGATCTGTCGACCGTATAGCCGTCGGGCACGTGATCGCCTTCGCTGCGATAAATAGTCTCCTGCCTGGAAACTTCCGCCTTGAATCTGGGATTGAACTGGGTTTGGGAGTGGGATGCGTCGACGCACAGGAGCTGTGCGATGAACAGCAGAACAATTCGCAGGGCGGACTCGTTACGGGCGGTTCTCAATGGCGACATATCGGGGCTGATTCCAGATTACTTAGTCTTTGCGTTGAAAAGTTTACCATTCTCGAAGGCGCCACTAAAGCTCGCCCATGCGTAATCGAATTTTCCGGTCGCCGAAAGACTCATCGCAGCGGCGGTCAACGCACTAACGAAGCTTATCTGCATTTCTTCCGTGGTCTGCGCAAACGACGATGGATATTGCGCGTCTTCGTGGGCGGCATCCTTGATTGAAACTTCCGCAACTTTGCCCGGGATGTAACGATAAAAGTATTCGCGATTGCGCGCCGCCGAAACGTTTTCATCAGCGCCCAGCAATATCACGGGCGAAACGATCTTCCTGAGGAAACCGGGCAAGTCCCGGCCAACACCTGCCGGATCCAGCAGGATGCCGCCTGCCGCGTGTGCGCCTTCAGCCAAAGCGATGGCGACGGAAGTGCCGCCGAACGAATGACCGACCAGAATAATCTTGCTTACGTCTACGCGGCTGTCGATGACTTCCGGTGAGCGATAAATCAGATTGACGATCCTGGCAAGGGTTTTTCCATTGTTATTCCACGGCCCATTATTGGGCAGTTGGATGGCGAGACCGTGCATGCCCCAGGAGGCGACGTGCATTGCCTGAAAGGTGTGCGATTGCTTGGTGCTTGCGTATCCATGCAGGAAAATGACCAACGGCGCTTTTTCGGCCGGTGCCGCTAAAAACAAATCCGCATCGATGCGCTCGGTGGCCGACAGGCGTATTTCGTGATTGGAATCCACCGTGACAGCAAAGGGGCCTCGTTGCCTGAACTGATCGACGTTGGCGGTATGACTGAGCAGATGGCGTTGCAAAGCCGCGAGGTTTGGCACTTTTAATGGTGTTGTCCCGAGGTCGGGCAGCCGCGCGCAGCCCGTTACCAGTGTTCCGACCGCAGCAGTGAATATCACGGCGCGTTCAAGCATGGCGATCGTTCCGCCAAATAAAAACGCCACCCGCGAGGTGGCGTTTTTTTTATGTCCGGCCATTGCTCAAACCCGGCGTCGATATTCGCCGGTGCGCGTATCGATCTCAATTTTGTCGCCGGTTGCGCAGAACAACGGAACCTGCACCATGAACCCGGTTTTTAATTTTGCAGGCTTTAGCACCTTGCCCGAAGTGTCGCCGCGAATCGCCGGCTCCGTGTATTCGATTTCGCGCTCAAGCGACTGCGGAATGATGACCGAAATCGCTTTCTCGTTGTAGAACACGACCTCGCACGCCATGCCTTCCTCGATATAATTGAGCGCTTCGCCCATATTGTCTTTCTCGATTTCGTGCTGGTTGTATTCAACGTCCATGAATACATACATAGGATCCGCGTAGTACGAAAACGTTACCGCCTTGCGCTCGAGCACGACCATTTCGAACTTGTCGTCGGCGCGATAAACGCTCTCGGTCGGCGCGCCGGTCAGCAGGTTGCGCATTTTCATCTTGACCACCGACGCATTACGGCCGGACTTTGAAAAATCGGCCTTCTGCACGACCATCGGGTCCTTGCCGAGCATGATGACGTTGCCGGCTCTGATTTCCTGTGCGATTTTCATGACTTTCCCGCCGCAATAAGTTCAAAAGCCGATTATTTTAGCCGATCCTGGCAGAATTCGGCCAGTCTGTTGACCAAATTGCCGCCGTCAGCAATTCTTGCGGCCCATAGGCGCGCATGCACAACAGCAGGCGCCCTCGCCTTTATCAGCTCGTCCCAGCAGCGTCCGATATCCTGAGATTGCTCGTTCCACGCCGCATGAATAGCGCGCAGTGCTCGCATCGTCGTCCCGTCCAATCGTTCAACGTAACGGTCAAGGAATGCAGCCTGCTTAGTCAAGTGCGCCGCATCCGATTGGACGTAAGCCTGCCATACGAGGGGGCGCGCCGCCAATTGCGCGCGCACGAATGAATCCTCGCCGCGCACAAAATTGATATCGCAAGCCCACAACAAGCGGTCGTACTGATCGAAGTCCAAAAAAGGTATAGCTGAAATCGTTAGACGTCCCCGCCCAACCTGCATCCCCGGCCGCAGTTCGATGCCGAGGATTGTCGAGAGGCTCGCGATCACCGCACCACTCTCCGGTACGATGCAGTGGACAGCGCAATCACCTGACGACCAAGCCTCGACCAGCGCTTGCAGCGCTGCATTGTCGTAGCAGAACAGCGATAGGTACAGCGGAATTTCATCCTGTGGTGCGACGCCGAGCGTTTGTAAAAAGGTCGCGCGCGCATCTTTGTCGAACTGGAAATCGTCGCGCGCTTGCGTGAGCCCGCGTTCTATAAGAAGTCCGCCAGTCGCCAGCGTAAATCCCGGGAAGAAAAAATACTTGATGAGCGGCAGCGTCGGCTGTGGCGACGGCAGCCCGTGACAGCCGTCCACCCATGATTCCGCACTGATGTGTTCAAGATTTATCCATACCGGACGCGTAGTCGCCGCTGCCATCGCCGCGATGTAATTGGCCGGCAGCTTCACGCCGAAGCCTTCTATTACAATGGACGCCGGCCCAACTTCCGGAAACGGCGACTGCCAATGTCGAATTGCAACGGATTCGATGCACTGACGGTCAAGTCCAGCGTTCACTGCGGGACACAGCCGGCTAAAGCTTGCAAGATCATCGACCCACAGCCGCACCGATTGATCCAAGTCGCAACTCAATTGCCGCGCCAGGCGCCAACACACACCGATGTCGCCGTAGTTATCGACGACCGCGCAAAATATGTCCCACGTTTTCTTCATGCAATCGTCATAACCCGCAATGCGCACCAGTTATTGATCTTTCACTAATTCGCGACAGCGAGTTAGTGCCATTCTCACCCGCTCCTTCGGGAGAGGGTCGGGGTGAGGGATTGAGCGTTCCGATTGTCATCCATTATGAAACGCTCAATAGAAACGTGATTGGCATTTAATTCGACAGCGGTACGCTGACTTTTTTGCCTGCTGGTACGGCGGGCCGCTCAGCCGTAAACCAATGCATGGACCTGATGGTGGCGCGGCGGCGCCGCAGAATCTATTTTCACGACGCGGATGCCCGCCGCCTGCAGCCATTCATTCACGAATTGTCCGCTGTCGGCTGCGGCGGGCGCAGTTGCGGCTTTACTTATTACAACTGCGGCGACGATCTCCAATTGTTTGGTGCATACGACCAGATCCAATCGTTGTTGCGAAAGTCTGCGCAGTACCAATTCGCGCTGGCCCGGCGGCGCGTTCGCACCAACTTCGAGCAAGTCGTCGAGCGCCACCCCGGCGAATATTTCGTGATCAGGCAATCCGGCGCGAAAGACATAGTAGAGCAACGCGCTGGATTGCGGCAGCAAGCGCGGCTTCCTGCTGAATTGCGGGACCACTGCGGCCGGCGCCACGGGCGCTTCAAGTGCGTCCGCCGCCAACTTTGCATCAGCCTTGAACTCGCCCAGCATTTTTTCCAACTGCTGGGCGCGCTCCGTGGTGCGTCGTCGTTGTTTACGGGTGTACGTGGATACGATCGCGACCATAATTGCAATCCAGACCACGGCGATCAAGTACCACATGGTTGCGTAATCCTAGTCTTGCAGGTAATCGACCAGTTGACCGCTCGTCTGGCGCAGGCGCCGGCTCATCATGGTCACAATCTTGAGCAGGATATTGACGCTCAATGCTGGGTTCTCGCGGATCATGCGCACGAACTGCTCACGCGTGAGCATCACAAGTCGAGAGGGCTGCGGACATATCCAAGTCGCTGAACGCTGCTCGCCGTCAACCAGCGCCATTTCGCCCACCGTTTTACCAGGCTCGATCGAGCCGACCCGCTTGCTGCCGAACTTGTGATTCTGCTTGAAAATTTCCGCGCCGCCGTCGATCACGAGACACATGAACCCTCCGCGGTCTCCCTCGCGGAAAATAACAGTGTTTGCCTCGACGCTGTAGGCCTGCACGTATTGCGGAAGTGCTGCCATTTCGCCTGCGGGGAGGTCGCCGAAAAACTCACTGCTCTGCAACATTGCGAGCAACTGCGGCTTGAACTCGACACCACTGCCGAGCAGTTTCAAAGTCGGCTCTAGCATCGTCTCATTCCGGGCACTTGTAGGAATCCCAGCTGTAGAGATGCTGGTCAGGCTGCCGGCGCGGCGGGCGCGTGTCGAGTACGCCGGCGATCAAGCCACCACGCGAGCGCCGGCAACATCAGGAATGACCCCGGCAACGCGAGCACGAGCAAATAAGGGCTGATATTGGAGAGACGCCGCAGGTGAACTTGCAGTTCCGCCTTGTCTTCAACCGTCCATAGTTGTTTGTTGCGGGGCTTCATCAACAGAGGCATCAGCCCCCTGACCTCCAGAATCTCACTGAGCAGATGTTTCTTCTCACGCTCGGTCAGGTCGCGAACCGAGCGGTACGCGATGACGCTGGCGCTGCGAAACCGGGCAATTCGCGAAGGGTCTTCCATGCCGCTCAGTGCAAGATCGTTATTTGCCGAACGCGCGATACGCGCGCCATGCAACGAAACCTCGTTGCGCCCATTTCCACACACCATGCCCCCGGCTGGCAGTTAGCAAGGCGGCCACCGCCCCGATCGCGAGAGGCCGAGCGCGCAGGTAACGAAAGATGGAAATACCGCGATCGGCTACTTTCAAAGGGCCTTCTAACTGGACCATCAAGGCGCCAAGATCATCACGTTGAGACGCGCACAGCGCAACGAGGTGGTCGCGCCTGCGCGAGGCGGTGAGTGAATTTTCCGGCTTCACACGGATAATCTGTCGCGGTCTTTCCGCAGTTCGCTTAAACTCGCCTCAAACAAGCTTGAACCGGTGGCCGCGCTGCGACGCGTTGCCGCCGCAAGGCCGCCGCCGATAGCGAAATACAAAACGGTGAGCACGCCGATCGCCAACAGGCGGTTGCTGTCCCAAAAGACAACGATCACTAGTAAGGTCAGCAACAGAACGCCGCCCGCCAGAAAGAATGCGGCAGCCGCGCCAAGCACCAGCAGTTGAATCAGGCGGTGACTTTCGGCACGTACTTCGCCGGTCAGAAGTTGCAGGCGCGTTTCAGCCACAGCCACCAAAGTGGCAACAAGCTTCTTAAGCGAAGTTAAAAGCCCGTCAACGCGGGCACCGGCGGCGGAATCTGCGCCGGCCATACGATTAACGGCGGCCGATCAAGAGCCCGATCAGGAGCCCCACACCTGCTGCAGCGCCGACTGCCTGCCATGGACTTTCACGCACAAAATCGTCGGTCGCCCGTGCTGCCTGCTTGCTGCGCTGAACAATGACGTCCTCCGCTTCGGCCAGTTTTACTTTGGCATTGTGCAGACTGTCCTGAATTCGCTCGCGGGCGGCGGCAACTTTTTCGCCCGCCTGACTCGCAGTTGCTCTCAAC
>JANXRI010000380.1 GCA_025353085.1 Betaproteobacteria bacterium | reverse complement strand
GCTCGGTGACGAGCCAGTCACTTCCTGGAAAGCGGCCAACGAACTGGTCGAAAAAATCGGCGGCTGGCAGGTTTACGCGAAGGAGGCTCAGGCACCGGCGCCCGCTGCGGATCAATCCGCCAAGCCGGTTCAACCGTCTGCGCCGCAAATTAAACCTCCAACCCAGGGTGGCCATTCCGGCCATCAGATGAAGTGAGAAAGCGACAATGATCATTAAACATATTTGTCCGCCGCCAAGGCGGCTGGCGTGGGCTGCGCTCGCTGCGTTTGCGCTGGGTGGATGCACAACGTTCTCCAAAGATGGTGGCATGACCGCCGTCGAGCAAATCACCCAAGAGCGCTCTGGCAAGGACGTTAAATGGGCCAGAACCGACGCCGATCGCGACGCTATCGACAAACGAGTGGCCGAGTTACTTGCAAAACCACTGTCGGTTGACGACGCAGTGCAAGTTGCATTGTTGAACAACAAGGGCTTGCAGGCGGGCTTCAGTGATTTGGGGATCTCCGAAGCAGATCTTGTGCAAACGGGACGCTTGCCGAATCCGCGATTCTCGATGTTTCGCGCGCACCGCGGCGATGATTACAAAATCGAGCAGGCGCTGACGTTCAACATCTTTGCGCTGGTGACGATGCCGCTGGCGATGGAAGTGGAAAAACGCCGTTTCGCGCGAATGCAACAGCTGGTCGCGATGGATGTGTTGCGGCTGGCGACCGCAACCCGCAAAGCCTGGTTTATCGCAGTCGCGGCCGATGAAACCGTGCGCTACACGCGACACGTCAAGTCAGCGGCCGACGCTGGCGCAGAACTCGCGCGTCGCATGGCGCAAGCCGGCAATTGGAGCAAGCTTAACCAGGCGCGCGAACAAGGGTTCTACGCTGACGCCGCGCTTAGTGCAGTGCGCGCGGAGCAGACACAAACAGGTGCCCGCGAACAGCTCACGCGTTTACTTGGACTATGGGGTGCGCAGATCGAGTTCAAACTGCCCGAGCGATTGCCGGATTTGCCCAAGACCGCCGACGATCTGCCTAACATCGAGCAAACGGCGATGGAGCAGCGGCTGGATTTACAGGCGCTGCGCCTGGAAACCGCGGCCCTTGCGAAAAATCTGGGACTGACCAAAACCACGCGCTTCATCAATGCGCTGGAGTTTGGCCCCGCTCGCGTATTGGAAGGGCAACGCTCCGATCCCTACAAGAATGGTTTTGAGGTCAGCTTTGAATTGCCCATTTTCGATTGGGGCGGCGCGAAGGTGGCCAAGGCCGAGGCGATTTACATGCAGGCGGTCAATCGCGCGGCGGAGTCCGCGATTAACGCGCGCTCGGAAGTTCGCGAGAACTACAAGGGGTACCGCACGAGCTACGACATCGCCCGCCACTACCGTGACGAGATCGTGCCGATTCGCAAGCGCATCGCCGAGGAAAACCAGCTTCGCTATAACGGCATGCTGATCGGCGTGTTCGATCTGCTCGCCGACGCCCGCGCGCAGATTGCCAGCGTCAACGGCTCTATCGAGGCGCTGCGCGACTTTTGGCTGGCCCAGAGCGATTTGCAGATGGCGTTGATTGGCAAACCCATGATGAGCGCGCCACCCAAAGCCGCCATGGCCGCGCAACAGAACGGCGCGGCCCATTGATCAAAAAGGATATCGAACATGACTTCTCGACGTGAGTTTTTCAAAGGCGCGGGGCTGGCGGGCACCGCGATTGCTGCGGCCGCGGTCAGTAGAGTGGCGATGGCCGCCCTGCCTGAATTGGTGACGATGGACAAGGCGGCCACTCAACCGCCGCTGATTCCCCCCAATGGCCGCGCATACAACCCCGTGGTAACGCTCAACGGCTGGACATTGCCGTGGCGCATGAACAACGGGATCAAGGAATTTCATCTGGTGGCCGAACCCGTGGTGCGTGAAATCGCGCCCGGTATGAAAGCGCATCTGTGGGGCTACAACGGGCAATCGCCGGGGCCGACGATCGAAGTGGTTGAGGGTGATCGCGTGCGCCTGTTCGTCACCAACAAATTGCCCGAGCACACCACGATCCACTGGCACGGCCAGCGCCTGCCCAATGGCATGGATGGTGTGGGCGGTCTTAATCAACCGCAAATCAAGCCGGGCAAGACGTTCGTGTACGAGTTCATCGCGCGGCGCCCCGGCACCTTCATGTATCACCCGCATGCGGACGAATCGACGCAGATGGCGATGGGCATGATGGGCTTCTGGGTTACGCATCCCAAGGCCAGGCATTCGCTGATCGACGAAGTCAATCGCGACTTCTGTTTTCTGCTCAACGCTTATGACATCGACCCGGGCAGCTTCACGCCAAAAACCAGCACCATGCTGGACTTCAATCTGTGGACATGGAACAGCCGCGCGTTTCCGGGCATCGACTCGCTGAATGTGCGGCTGAACGACAAGGTGCGCATCCGCATCGGCAATCTCACCATGACCAATCACCCGATGCATCTGCATGGACATGAGTTCCTCGTCACCGGCACCGACGGCGGCCCGACGCCGAAGAGCACGCGCCGGTACGAAGTGACAACCGATGTTGCCGTGGGTCAGATGCGGCAGATCGAATTCCTGGCCGATGAAGCAGGCGATTGGGCGTTTCACTGTCACAAGAGCCACCACACCATGAACGCGATGGGCCACGACGTCCCCAACATGATCGGCGTCGAGCACCGCGGCATCGCCAGGCAGATCACTTCGCTGATTCCCGACTATATGGTGATGGGTGAACGCGGCATGGCCGATATGAGCGAGATGGAAATGCCGCTGCCGGACAACACGCTGCCGATGATGACCGGACAAGGGCCTTACGGCGGGGTCGAGATGGGCGGCATGTTTACCATGGTCAAGATCCGCAAGGAACAAAAGCCGGGCGATTACACGGACCCGGGCTGGTATAAGCAGCCCGCTGGAACCCAGGCCTACGAATGGACCGGGCCGCTCGCGGAACCGCCACGTTTTAAATCCGAAGGCGGGCAGTCGATGCCGTCGAGTGGCAAACCCGTGAACATGGAAATGAATGTTCGCAAACCCAGCGGCCACTCTGGTCACTGATTCGTTCTATCTACGAAGGAGTAATTTGATGAAATCTATACCCGCAATCATTGCTGGAATTGCACTCACGTTGTCGATCAATGGCGCCTTCGCGCACGACGATAGTGATCAAGCCGGGAAGTCCGGCCGACATGGCGATGGCCATGCGTCGTCATTGGGTAAACCGGGCAATCCGAAAAAGGTAACCCGCACGATCGAAGTCGGGATGAACGACACGATGCGGTTCTCTCCCAACGACATCGCCGTAAAACGCGGTGAAACGATCCGCTTCGTTGTTAAAAACGACGGCCAGATCAAACACGAGATGGTCCTGGGAACGGTCAAGGAACTCAAGAAGCATGCGGCATTGATGCTTAAGTTTCCTGAAATGGAACATGCTGATCCGAATCAAGTCTCGGTCGATCCCGGCAAAACCGGCGAGATGATCTGGCAATTCACGCGCGCCGGAAAAGTCGACTTTGCGTGCCTGCAACCGGGCCACTACGAGGCGGGCATGGCCGGCAAAGTCACGGTCGCCGACGCTACCACCAGACTACCTGCCGCAGCCGCTAAATAACGACTTCGCATCCCGTCACCAAACGAACGGAGAAATATCATGAAAGTTCAAACGCTCGTTCTTGCAGTCACCATGGGGTTGGCCACGTCCCTAGCCGCCTTTGCCGATGATGCCCACTATAAAGGGACTGATGCAAAGGCGGCGGCCGGCGCAACGCTGACGGACGGCGAAATCAGAAAAATCGACAAGGAGGCCGGCAAGCTCACTATCAAGCATGGCCCGATCAAGAATCTCGATATGCCCGCAATGACGATGGTGTTCAAGGTGAAGGATGCGGCGATGCTCGATCAGGTCGCAGCCGGCGACAAGATCAGGTTCGGGGTCGAAAAGGTCAACGGCGCTCTCACCGTTCAACAAATCGAAAAACAATAACGAAGAGATGCTTGATTCGGCCTTTGACCGTTGTCGTCGCGCCTGCCGCTGCCACCGCCGATTGGATGAGTGCCGCTTACCGATCGACATTTTCAAGTGCTACCCGGTAATTAAGGAGTGACATGATGAAAATTCAAACCGTACTCGCCAGGAGCTGCATCGCGATCATTACGCTAACCCGCAGCAGGCGGCCGCTATCCCCCGGAGCATTGCCGAACGCTCAATCTCGTTAGCCGACTCGATTAAGCCCACCGCGTAAAAAATATAAAGGCGTTGATATGAAGAAACTGGTAAGTGTTGCCGCTGTGATCGCCATGCTAGCCACATCCCCGTTCGCTTTCGGAGACAACGAGACACACTCGGGTGTGGGCACAGTCCGTAGTCTGGATAAGATAAAGGGCGAAGTCACACTGACACACGGCCAGATTAGCGATCACAACATGCCTGGCATGACGATGGATTTTAAGGTCAAGGACAAATGACTTTTCGACCGCCTGCAGCCCGGTAAGCAGGTGGCGTTCAAATTCGTCGCGGAGCGCACACGCAACACGATCACCTCGGTGACGCCGCTCGCAGACCAAGGTGCCACGTCGACACCGCACAAAGGAAAATAATCTCCACTAGAGTCTGCTCAGACGTCATGAAACCAACTCGCTATCTGCCGCTTGTTCTTTTGTTGACCCTGTTTTTCGGAGCGCTGCCTGCCGCCGTGCAATATCTGTACGAGCCGGCTGCGGTGGAGGAACAGGGCGTGCAAGTCGACAGCCCGGTGGTCATGTATTCGACCCAATGGTGCCCGTATTGCAGCAAGGCACGTGCGTATTTCGAGCGTCATAAGATTGCGTATGTTGAATACGATATCGAGGCGTCAGCGCAGAATCGCGCGCAATTTCAGGCGCTCAATGGCCGCGGCGTGCCGCTGATTCTTGTCGGCGACAAGCGTATGGAGGGATTCAGCGTGCAGTCTTTTGAGGCGTTGTTGAAATAAGCTCGCGTTGCCTCGGCGCACACGGAGCGACCTGGTTCAACTCTTCTATATGTGCGCTAACGAACAAGACCGATTGCAGGCGTGATTTACGCTTACTTTCTCACCCACGCATCAGATCAGGAAGCCAGCATGTTTGTAAAAATCAAAGACGCAAAGCAAGTTTGGAGGAGTCGTGCAGCTGTGATTGTCGGCGCGGCAGTATTTGCGTCGTCGTCTATGATCACTCACGCCGCTGACAAAATGGCGCCGATGTCCAAGGAACAACACGAATCGATGACCACCAGATCCGTGGACTCAATGGACATGCGCAAGTCGATGATGAAAGGCATGAAAGACATGGAGTCCATGCCGATGACCGGGAACACGGATCAGGATTTTGCCACGATGATGAAAAAGCATCACGAAAGCGCGCTGGACATGGCGAACGCCGAGCTGCAACAAGGTAAAGATGCCAAGCTGCGCAGCATGGCAAAGAACATCATCTCGTCCCAGAAAAAAGAAATCAAAGAGTTCGAGCAGTGGCTTGCAAAGCATAAGCAACCGATGGTCGAACCGATTTCAAAAACAAAATAACTGCGCTATCTTCTGAATTACAAACGGCCCGCTAATCGGGCCGTTTCATTGTTCGGCGCCAGCATGCTCATGCCCCGCATGCGCACCGATCGGTCGCTGCCGGTATCTTGCGGATCGAGGAATTTCGCTTTTAACAGCCGGTGTGTCCAGATTCGGGTGACGTCGTCTCAAAGAGCGACTAGTACCTGAGAGGCAGCGGAGGCTACCGTGCCCCGCAGGCAAACTCGATGGC
>JANXRI010000346.1 GCA_025353085.1 Betaproteobacteria bacterium | reverse complement strand
CTGATTCATCTGGTAGTCGCCGTTTTTGAGCAGCGTAGTGCAGCGGTACTGCTCGAGTTTGAGCTCTTTGCGCAACCGTGTGAGCGTTTCGGTATAGGAACCTTCGCGGCGATACGTGTCGCACAGCACGACTTCCGGCTTACGATTCGGCGAGCGCGTCACGTGGACGAGGTCTACGTGATCCGGATGCATGCCGAGCGCGAGCCACCCCGGCTGCTTTTTTCGCTTCAATATCCAGCCCATTTTGTCGCGCCCTAGATAAACTGGTTGAAACTAAATTAACGTGCCGCCGTTGTCAATCGTTAAAGCTCGATTGACCTGACGGCGCGCGCTAGAAGTTTTCCCGCTGATAGATGAACTTGTCCGTATTCCGGTAGGTTCCAAAGGTCGCGCGCGCCGTTGGCGAGCGGTCGAAGTTCGCACCGCACCATTGCCCCTGCAAGTAGGATAGGTTAGCCGGCGCCGGCGTCGGCGCCGGGGCGCTCCAGGTGAGACACGTCGTCGTCGCGTCGATCGCCGTCGTCGATCCCAGATTGACTACCACATCGGTCGCGCCGTTGTTTCCCGTGCCCGGCCGTGACAGCGTCAGCGTCTTCTTGCCCAGCGTGAATGCGCCTGCGGGCACCGCAGCCGTTGTTTGCCCCGCCACCAGATTGCGTTGATAGTTGCCGAGCCCCACGTTGCCGCTCGTGATCGTCGTGCAGTTATCGACGCTGTTGGTGACGAATCCGGTGCCGTTCCAATATTGCGTCTCCATGGGGATCGGCATTGCGATCAGTTCGGACCCATTCGCATTCGACAGCCGCAGGCGGCCGAACCGCGCGCTTTTTCCGCCACTGAACGCGATGCCGCTGCCCGCCACGGCAGCTCCCACCGTCGCAGGATTCGTCGCGTACGTGGCGGCGTCGGCGTCAACGATGTTGATAGCAAGGCCGATTTCAGCATTGAACGGTGCGACCGGCACCGTGCGCGTAAAGAAAAATCCAGCCGCGCCGGAACTGAACGTCAGCGTACCGGTGCCTGCACCGGTGTCGGCGATCACGGGATCAGGCGACGGAGCAGCCGATGTATCGAGCGTTCCGCTAAGCGCCGAATAAGCCTTACCGGTCAGGCTGGCGTTCGTGATGCGCCACCAGGTGCCCGTGTAAAACGTGGTCGTCGCATTTGACGCGTTCTGCGCTGTCACCGTGATCACCGGCGCAGTCGAGTAACTGAAGCGCTGCCCGACATAGGTAAAGGCGCCGCTGCTGCAACCAGCAGCGAATACAGGCGCGTTCGTGGCCACCGCGAAATGGTCCGGCACAAAGCGCCCGACGTCGATCACGGCAGACTGGATATTGAGTTCCGCTGCAGTGGAACCATCCGAGCTGTCAATGCTGGCGAACGTGCTGTCAACAAACTGCAAGCTGAAGGCGCCTACTTGGGAGTAGGTCGCAACATCCGATATAAGTTGACCGGCAGCAAAGCTGGTCGTCAACGCCAACGTGCCGAATCCTGCGGTACACGCGGCGCCAACACACAGGGTTAACGTCGCGGTTGGGGCGCCGGCATAGTTGTTCGTAATTACAGGCGTACCCGCCGCATTTAGCGCATCCGAGCGCACGCTGAATTGCTGGCCTGCCTTGTGCACGGTGTTGGCAAAACCAGTATTGTTGAGAACACGCGCCGTGCCGGGGGTCTGCCAATCGTTGTCTCTGACGCTGAAGTTGCCGAGCGTATTCGGCCGGATCGCGAATGCATCGGTCGAGCAGCTCACGACGCCAAGATAAGTCATCCGCACCCGCACGTCGCGCCAGGCGTCTGCAACTGCAGCGAACGCGACATTTGACCGGCCGCCGGCGATTGGCGCCGCCGCGATTGTTTGCAAAACGGTCGAACTGGTCGGGCATAATTTGACGTCTAGCGGCGTGCCGAGCACGGTGTTGCCGAGCAACTCGACTTTGACATTGTTACTGAAAGACGCCATTTGCGCGCCGCCGCTGATCGCCACCACGGCGAGCGAAAATGCGCTGCCCGCAACCTTGGTTTTAATCACCCCGCTCGTTGCGCCTGCCGCAGTCGCGGTTTCAAATGAATTAAAACTTCCGGGCGTGCAAGTAGAAATAACGAGCGCCGTATTTTCCAGTTGCGTGATCTGCCCGTCGGTAACGCTCACCGTGACCGTGGCCGGCGTAGCATGGCTCAGGCCGAACACCGCCTGATACTCGCCATTAAACAGATAGGTCGCGATGCCGTCGTTCGCTGTCCCATTGTTCAATACGCCGTAGCCGCTGATCAGCGACCAGTCGCCCAGCGCGGTGGACGTGCTCAGTGTGATCGTGGTGGTGTTGTTCGGCATGATCACGTTGCCATGAGCCGCGTCATGCGCGGTAACTGTCACCTGATTTACCGCGCAAGTCTGGCCAACGCCTGAGTCGGTAATCGCGTAATGGCTCAGACACACCTGCGTCAGGTTCATGTCGCGCTGAACGAGCGCAATGCCGCCTTCATAGTTGTAAATCCGGAACTCATCGATGGCTCCATTAGCCGAATTGCCGGTGCCCGGCGCGACAGTGAATGCGCTGCGGTTGTCGCCGATATAAAGGGTGCCGATGGTGCCGGAAATAGTTCCCGCGGTCGTAAATGCAGAAGTAACCTGCGCGACGCCGTCTACGTAGATGATCATGTGGTCGGAATTCGGCGCGGCGAGCGCGTTGAAATTCCAGCTCACCGCGATGTGCTTCCAGGTGCCTGCCGCCACCGCAATCACGCCGGTCTGAGCCACCCGCGTGACGCCCGTGCTGTCGGTGATCGCGAAATTCAGTTGACCGGTGCTGCGCCGGACAAGGTAGAACCACTGGTTATTGACGACTGTCGCATCGAGAAGTTGGGCGTCGGCGCCTGACCATGCGGTATTTCCTTTGTACCAAAACGTGATGGTCCCCGTTCCGCCGACCGTCGTTGGCATGGCGATTCCGGTGTTGATCGCATCGATTGTGCCGACTGCTACGTTGGCCGGGATGTTGGCGCCGCGGCACACTTTACCGGCAGCAATGGACTGAGCGAGCCCGAGTGCAGTCCCGTTGCGGGAATTCCCGCTGGTGTCCAGCACTAGCGGGGGGTTCCAACTCGGCTGCTCCATACGGTATTCGGCAACCGGCGCGGGAATGAAAAATTTGAGTGCCGAATTCGTGGCCGGAAAACCGAGGCTCGGCACTGCGTAATCGACGGTGTCTGCTTGCCAGCCGACTTGCGCATTGACGTTGCCCGCGCCCGGGGTGTCGGTGCCATACTGGTAAATGAATTCACCGTTTTCCTGAAGTATGATCTGCAGGTTATAGCCGCCGGTGGCGTTGGCGCCGCTCGCCGTCCATTCGGGTACATTGCTCCAGGTCACCACAAAGCTTCGGTAGGGCGCGACGCCAACAGTTGCGTAGCTGACGAAACAACTAGTGCGGTTCACGCATGGCGTGATGTAGCCCGCAACTTCCGTCGACAGCGTCGGGTCCAGATCGTTACCGTAGATCCGCATGGTGTAATTAAGCGACGGGTCCGGGTAAGGCAGTTGCGTCACCGGACTGCCAAAACCGCAGGTGACATTGTCGGAGATCGGCGCGCCGATGCGCGTAAATTGCAAACGACCATTACTCATGATGCGCAGCGAATCAAAAAACTGACCGCTGAACATGAAATTAAAGCCGATCGGTATTTTGTCCGTCAGCGTGTCGTCAAGTATGGGCGGCGCAGTCCCGCAGCCGCCGGTCGCACTTTGGAATTTGTAAAGCGGCGAATAGATGCCGCCCGTGACGGGGCCGAGCTTCGTGTGACCGGTGGCGTCTATCCAGTTAAAGGCAACGGATGTGTTGGCGTACGTTGCCGCGTTGGATTGGGCTATGCAGAGCAGCGCGAGCGCGGCCACCATCAGATTGGCAAATTTCATCAGAGATCCCCGATCCGCGGTGGCCGGCGCAGGCAGCCGCTTCGTCCCGTGCATTGAGTTGCCTATGCGCTTGTCCATCGTGCCCGCGTCGCGAAAGTCCATTATCAGGTTGCACATGGTTATTGCCCGACTGTTATGGTGATCCGCCGCTCGGTGTAATTCGCGAGGGTCGGTGTCGCATTGGGGCACGGTGGCTCGTTGCACGCAGTCACGATGATTTGATCGATTGTTTGCGTGATCCCCAGTTCGTCGGCGGTCGTGCGCGCGCAAGTAACCGTCGCCGTGAACGGCGCGAGCGAAGTACCCGCAAACGTAAGATTGGTCGAGGCGAAACAGGCTGCGGGCGACGGGCCTATCACGCGCAGAGACTGGTATGCGCCCCATTCGGTGCCGGCACGCGCAGACTGGTAAGCGCCGGTCCCGCGTACGTCCAGCGCGAGACTGCCGGTTTGAATGGAGTTGATGCGCACGACGAATGCTCCCAACAGCGCGAGTATCACCATCAGGAAGATCGCGGTCGGCAACGCGAAACCTTGCCTCGCATCGCTCCGCCTCCGAGTGCGAGCGTTATGGCACATTGCTGACATGCGATTCCTGAAACAGGCTGACTGCTTCCCCACCCGCGCCGCTTAACTGCAAATTAAGGGTGACGACGCCGTTACGTCCCTGAACCGCATTCTGGTTATACGTAATTGTACAGCCGTTGACGTTGCGTGCAAGCTGGGCGTTGCTGCCGCTACCCGGCGGCGTCGGTTGGGCGGCGGCGATGGTGTAGTTCCAGTAGCGCCGGATCTCTCGCACAACCGGATCGCACGCATAAGTCACCGCATACTGTACGACCTGAAACCGGTTGCCGGGAGACGCGAGCGGGAAGAGCTTCGCCGCGCTTAGCGTGATTGCCGTTCCATTGTTGCTGCCGTACAGCGCCCGATTGTTATTGGCAGCCGCGTACGCGTCGGCGCCGGAAAATCCGGTCCCCAGATTGTAAATGACGATCGATTCACCGCCGGCGAACGTCGGCATCGGGCTCAACACGTCGAAGCTTGCATCAGCGACTGAAAAGTCCAGTATGTTGCCCGCGCCGCCGCCGGTCGGGGCCGCGCGATAGCGTCCGCCGCCGCTCGTAATCAAAAATTCAAGATAAAACGCTGTGCCAGCGCCGCCCGGATTGGAAACACGCACGCTATTGGGCAGCGCAAGCTGCAAATCGCGAATGATTCTGCGCAGCGCCGTGTCCGCAACATCGCTTAACTCCGCGCGTCCGACGCTCGCCACATAACTCTCGACAGGGCGGCGGATGAAAACCGCCACGGCTGCGGCCACGATGCTCATGATTGCAATCGCGACAATCATCTCGACGAGCGTGAACCCTGCCCGCCGGGACTTTAGCTGAAAATTTTCGATTCGCAGCAATGAAGCGAACGATGCACTTGCGCGCCGCGCGCCGCATTTCGCGCCCGGCGCATGGACCCAAAATCGGCAGCCGTTTTTCATAAGGTCGGCGCGTACTTGGTGCGATAGCCTTGCAGCGATACGCTGATGCCGAGCGGACCGCTCACGGCCACGGTAATCAGCAGCACGTTGGGCTGACCGTTAGCATCATTCGCTGCAATGCCGCCGAGCGCGGTTGCCGCGACCGTAACATTCGCCGTGTATGCATTTACCCCGCCGATCGCCGTGCCGGTGATGTCGAGGATCGGGTTCATCGAAAAACCCTGATAGTCGTTGACGTTGTCAAACGGAAAGGCGGTGTTATAGCGTGTTTCACCCTGGCTTGCTTCCGGGCCCATGGCCTCGGGCGTCGTGGCGCACCCGAGCGAACTTGCTGCAGTTGAAACATTAGCGTCGTCCGGATCGCAGTACGTAAACGGCATCAATTGAACTTCTTCGAGCAATGATTCTGCAATCGCCAGCGCCTGCTTCGTGATCAACGGGTCGGTGCTGTAACGCGCGGTGCGGTCAATCGCTATCATTACGCCCGCCAGCGATACGCTGACGATGACGATGAATACGACCAGTTCTATCAGCGTGGTGCCGGCTTGGGTGTATCGCGCATGTCGGTTCGTCAAACTTGAGCGAACCGCTGCCCGGTGACGCGGGCCTGACGATTGGGTCCGCAAGCTAGTTATGTACATAACCCGTTTCGTTTTCGACTACGATTGCGCGCGCGGGATCGCCCGGAACGCTGCTCGTCAACGTGATCGTAACCTGAGCGGCCACCTGACCAAGTCCGCTCATAAAGCTGACATTCGTGGTGGGCGAGAGCGTTACGCCGACCGGCGCCGACACTTTAAGGGCAATGCCATTAGTGTCGGTAAGCTGCGTGGCGCACCCTGCGGCATAGGCGACGCTGATATCGCCGACTAACGGCGAGTTGACGCACACGAAAACAACGCGGCGTTGCGCAACCGCAAGTTTCTGTGCGTATCGAACTGTGGCCGTTGCACGATCATAAAAGCCGCGCGACTCAAACGTGTCGCGGGAAGCAAAGCGGGGAATTGCCACGGCTGCGATG
>JANXRI010000376.1 GCA_025353085.1 Betaproteobacteria bacterium | reverse complement strand
GCTGCGTACGGCACGATCAAACGCACGGGCTTGTTGGGGTAATCCTGCGCGACAACCCATGTGCTTACGAGCGAGCACCAGGCACCGAGGAATAGTATGCGGATCATCATGGATATCCTTATAAGCAAAAACCTTACCGCAAATTGCGGCCGCGCATCGTAACAGCTTCGGCGCGGTCAAGCCGTCAGCCCGCGGCTATGCGCGCGCGATCGAGATGATCTTTCCACATTCCAAGATAAGCCGCTTCTAGATCGCGCACGCGCATTTGCGTATCGAAGAAGGGCACCGACCGCGCCAACAGTTGGCGCTTGAGCGCGCCCAGTTCAGCACGATTCCGGCCGAGCCGCAGCGCCGTCTGGACGTAATCGCTGCGGTCAGGGCGCACGAGTTCTGCGAGTCCAGCCGCAGTGGCGAGGCTGGCGGCGACCCGATTCGCGAAGTGCTTGCCGGGTACCGTCAGTAGGGGCACGCACGCCCACAATGCATCGCTCGCGGTGCTGTGCGCGTTATGCCAGCTAATGGTGTCAAGCATCAAGTCGGCGCGATGCAGGCGCGCCAGATGCTCGCGCTTGGTCGGCACGCGCTGCGCAAAGATTATCCGGCCGGGTTCGACGCCGCACCTCTGAGCCGCGCTGCGTAAATATCCGACCGCGAGGGGAGTCGCGCCCTGCAGCCAGAGCACGCTGCCGGGCACGCCGCGCAGAATTTCCATCCATGCGGCGAAATCGTCGCGTGCGATGCGGGAGCCGTTATTGAAATTGCAAAACACGACGGCGTCTGGCGCGAACTGCGGACAGGCAACTGTCGTCGCATCGGCGGCGACATGAAGCGCGTCCGTCCCATCGCTCAGCATGAAACAGTGCGCAACGTACGCAAGTTTCTCGCTGAAAGCGTCCGCCATCGACGGCGGCGTCGCCATGCGGTCGCTGATGAAATAGTCGATGTATTCCGCGCCGGTCGTGGCGGCGAATCCCAGGTAGTGAGCCTGTACGGGCGCCGGGCGCCGCGCCAGCACCGGCATGCGATTACCGGTGGTATGACCGGCGAGATCAACGAGCACATGGATGCCGGCCGCCGCGATGGCAACGGCAAGCTCATCGTCAGTCATCGCATGCGCATCGATGAAGCGATCGACGCCCGCCGCGATCGTCTTGCGATAGCCGCTGGCATCGTCGGCGCCGTACGAAAACGCATAAATTTCGAATCGCGCCCGGTCATGCAGTGAAAATACATTGGCGAGCAGATGGCCGACGGCATGGTCGCGCAGGTCGCGCGACCAATAGCCGATGCGTAATCGCGCCGGATTTTCAACATCATGCGCGGCGTCAGCGCCGGCTCGTTGCAACGGTGCGATGCCGCGCGCGCATTCGGCGGCATGGTGCATCGAGATGGCTTTGACTTGGGCGGGTGCTAGCCCTAAATACAAGGCGGTCAGCGGTGAAACGTAGCGCATCCATTGCGCCGCGGGTTCCCGTTCGATTGTCGCGCGCAACTCGTCGGCGACGCAATCGGCGCCATCCCAGTCGCAGACTTCGAGCAGGCAATTCAGGAGTTCTTCGCGCGCATAGCCGAACGCGGAGTCAGCGGCGATCGCCGCGCGATAGTGCTCGATCGCCTGCTCGCGCTGTCCGGAGCCGCGCAGGATGTTGGCAAGATTGAAGTGGGCCGGCGCGCAGCGCGGATCGCACACGAGCGCGCGCTGCAGCCAGCCGACGCCGTCTTCAGCGCGATCCTGCTCGAGCAAAACAACGCCCAGGTTGGTGGCGACGACCGCGTCCTCGGGAAATTTGCCCGCGGCGTCGCGCAGCAGTTGTTCGGCGTCATGCAACCGGCCTTCCTTGCGGAGGGCCAGACTGCGGTTAACGAGGGTATCGGCATGCGCGCCGGGACGAAATGCCGAGCGCAAAAGTTTCATCAGCATGATGCCCTACCCGTGCACTCGCTGATGCCGGCCGCCGCCCGTTGAGTGGCGGCCTGAGCGGTCAGCTCTCGGTGTCGAGAAAGCTGCGCAACCGTTCGGAACGCGACGGGTGACGCAGCTTGCGCAACGCCTTCGCTTCGATCTGGCGAATGCGCTCGCGCGTAACGTCGAACTGCTTACCAACTTCTTCGAGCGTGTGGTCGGTGTTCATCTCGATGCCGAAGCGCATGCGCAGCACTTTGGCTTCGCGCGGCGTCAGGGTGTCGAGCACGTCCTTCGTCGCATCGCGCAGGCTCGCGTAAACAGCCGAGTCCGACGGCGCCATGGTGGTCTGATCTTCGATGAAATCGCCGAGGTGTGAATCGTCGTCGTCGCCGATGGGCGTCTCCATCGAAATCGGTTCTTTCGAAATCTTCAGGATCTTGCGAATTTTTTCCTCGGGCATTTCCATTTTCTCGGCGAGCAATGCCGGATCAGGTTCCGATCCCGTCTCCTGCAATATCTGACGCGAAATGCGATTCATCTTGTTGATCGTTTCGATCATATGCACCGGAATGCGGATCGTGCGCGCCTGGTCTGCGATCGAACGCGTAATCGCCTGGCGTATCCACCATGTCGCATAGGTCGAAAACTTGTAGCCGCGACGGTATTCAAACTTGTCGACCGCCTTCATCAGGCCAATGTTGCCTTCCTGAATAAGGTCGAGGAATTGCAGTCCGCGGTTGGTGTATTTCTTGGCGATCGAGATGACGAGACGCAGGTTGGCCTCCGTCATCTCGCGCTTGGCACGCCGGGCCTTCGCTTCGCCCGTCGTCATCTGGCGATTGATCTCTTTCAGGTCCTTGATCGGAATCCCGACGTGTTTCTGCAGGTCGAGAAGCTTCTGTTGCTGCTCGACAATCGCGGCCTCAAAACGCCCAAGCGTATCGCTCCACGGCTTCTTAGCGGCGATTTCATTGGCCGCCCAGCGCAAGTTGCTTTCCTTGCCCGGAAACTCCTTGATGAAATGCTGGCGCGGCATTTTCGCCTTGTTCACGCTGAGATCCAGGATCTCGCGCTCGTGGCTGCGCACCCGTTCGACG
>JANXRI010000335.1 GCA_025353085.1 Betaproteobacteria bacterium | reverse complement strand
ACCATCGATCAGGCCGGATGCAAGCAGAGTGCCATTGGTCGATTCGATTCGCACCTCGCCGCCCGCGCGGCCGCGCGCGAGAATCCGGCTGCTGATATCGAGGGTGATGTCACTGTTCGCGGCAATGCTGACGACGCCACCGTTCGAATCAGCACTGCTAACGTCGATCGTTCCCTGCGCAATAAACGCGCCTTGGTCTGCCTGCGCGCTCACAGTACCACCCGCGGCGCCGCTCGCCTGCACGACGCTGCCGGTTTGGAACGTAACTCCGGTCCCGCCGTTGGCGGTGATTGCGCCGCCGCCCAGCGACCCGCTGGCGCTTAACTGGCCGCCGGTCGCCAGCGTGACTGCCGCAGCCGCGTTGATCGCAATCTGTCCGGCGCGGCCGGCCAAGGCATTGGCCGTCACCGGCGCGGCGATCGTCACACTACCGGACGAAGATGCGAGCGATACGCTGCCGCCCTGCGCGCCGTCGGCCGAAACACGCGCAGTCGACTCGATGCTCACGCCTTGCGCGCCTGCAATGTTGACCGTGCCGCCCGTGCCCTGCGTGGCATTCGCCGCAACAGTTCCTGCGACTGTGACCGTACCGGTGTCTGCCTGTATTGTGACTTTGCCCGCCGCCGGTCCCGAAGCGCTGACGACGCTGCCTTTGTCCAGCGTCACATTGTTCGTTGCTTTGAGCAGAATTTCGCCGTTCTGACCGACGACCACGCCGTCGGCGCGAATTTCGCCGCTGTTCTTTATGAGTCCAGCGTAAATTCCGATCTTGCCGCTGTTCGCGACGATCTGACCGATGTTCACGGCCTGCGTATCGGGAGCGGTAATTTCGATCCGTAAATTCGGCGTGCCTGCGTCGACGAGTTCCACGCTGCGACCTGCCGCGAGGATCACTTCACCCTTCGGGCTCGTGATGACGCCTGAGTTTTTTATGTCGGGAGCAATGAGATACACCTGCCCGCCGGTCGGCGTCGTGATCGCGCCCTGGTTGTTGATGCTGCCGGCGCCCGGCGTTTCCGTGAATCGCAACTTCCCGGCGAGAAAATCCGCGTTGGACAGGTTGAGCGTGGAAGCGACGAGCCCTGCAACGTCGACCTGCGCCCCGGCGCCGAACAGGATGCCGTTCGGATTGATCAGGAAAACCCGACCATTCGACTGCAGAACGCCGAGTATGCTCGACGGGTCCACCCCGACTACCCGGTTCAGCACGGAGTTGGCGGCCGACGGCTGATAAAAAATGACCTTGCCGTTCTGGCCGATCGAAAAGGCCTGCCAGTTGATCGCCGCGTTGCTTTGGGTGGTGATTGAGAGGGTGTTGTCCTTGTAGACAAACGGGGACGCTTGTCCCGCAGTGACTACGCCGCCGGATGGCAGCACCGCTTGCGCGGCAATCGCGGTTTCCACGGAAACGGCGAAACAGGACGTGACCGCAAGCGAGATCGCCTTGATCCTGAATGGGCGTCGCTGGCGGATACGTTGCACGGCCATGTTTCCGGGTATCTCCGCAGGGAGAAATTGTCAGGGAATTTTACACGAAGAAATAGCGCAAATTGTGTGATTTTCCACACGTTTGAGCTATACCCGCCCTAGAACAATAGTCCTAGTTTCGCCGGCTTACGGCCTGGTTTGCGGCGCGCCCGTCCGCCGTTGGCGAAAAGTCTCGCCGAGACATACGCCGCTCGCCACCGAGACATTGAGGCTTTCCACGCTGCCGCTCATGGGTATGCGCACCAGTTCGTCGCAATGCTCGCGCGTCAGCCGCCGCATCCCTTCGCCTTCCGCACCCAGCACCCACGCCATCGGGCCGGCCAGTTTGGCGTCGTACAGGTCGGTCGCGCCCGCCTCGTCAGCCCCGACTATCCAGATGCCGAGGTCTTTGATTTGCCGCAACGTTCGGGCCAAGTTGGTCACCGCGATGTAGGGCACGGTTTCGGCCGCGCCGCTTGCGACCTTCGACACGACCGGCGTTATGCCGACCGCACGATCTTTTGGCGCAATTACGGCGTGGACTCCGAATGCGTCGGCGACACGCAAGCACGCACCGAGATTGTGCGGATCCTGCACACCGTCCAGCACGAGCAGCAGCGCCGGCCCGCTTATATTCTCAAGGACATCGTCGAGATCGTGCTTGAGCGGTATCGCGGCGACCCGCGCCGCCACTCCCTGGTGACGTGCGTGCCCCGTCAAACCGTCGAGACGTTGCGCGTCGACAGCGATAATTCGCACGGCATGACCGCCGGCGAGCTTGGTTAAATCCTGTGCGCGCGCATCATTGCGCGAGGCATCGAGGTAGATCTCCTGCACGCCCGCCGCATGCTGGCGCAAGCGGCTGATCACCGCGTGGAAGCCATATACGATGCGCCCGTCAGCCATTTTGGAAACTCTCAACGCAGAGGACGCGAAGGACGCAGAGGGACGCGGAGGAAGCCCTACAATCCATAGACAACACGATTGATCCCGTCGCGCATGTGAGGCACATTGAAGTTCAACAAATATCCGAGCTTGCATCCGCTCAGTTTCAGATATGTCAGCAACTGTGCCTTGTGAACCGCCAAAACTTTTTCAACTGCCTTAACCTCTACGATCACCGAGTCTTCGACCAGAATATCGACCCGGAATCCACCTTCAATTTCTGACTCATCATAGCGCACCGGAAGCGCGATCTGCCTTTCTGCTTTCAATTCGCTCTTTGACAGTTCGTGAACCATACACAACTCATAGACACTCTCCAGCAATCCTGGCCCAAGCGATGAATGAACTTTCATCGCGCTACCCAGCACAATCTCGCCAATCGCGTTTTCGTTCATCGATTTTCCTCAGCGAACCTCTGCGTCCTCAGCGTCCTCTGCGTTTGGCGGTTGTCTGTTTAGGTGTTGCCTGTTTGGACGTCGCGTCTTCCAGCACAAAATCGATCTTGCTCGACTCGATGTCCACGCGCACGACCCGCACGCGCACACGGTCGCCGAGCCGGTAGCGCTTGGCGGTGCGCTCGCCGATCAACTGGTGTTTCGCCGCATCGAAGTGAAAATAGTCGCTGCCCAGATCGGACACGTGCACCAGTCCTTCGACGTAAACCCCGTCGAGCGCCACGAAAATTCCGAACGCGACCGCCGAGCTGATGGTGCCGTCGAAAACGTCGCCAACGCGGTCGCGCATGTAATAACATTTGAGCCAGGCTTCGACGTCGCGCGTCGCCTCGTCAGCGCGCCGCTCGGTTTGCGAGCACTGCATGCCCAGCTCGACCCAATTGCCGGGCTCGTAGCGCTTTTTCTTGAGCACTGCCTTGATCGCGCGATGGATCAGCAAATCGGGATAGCGCCGGATCGGCGACGTGAAGTGGGTGTAGGCCTCGTAGGCAAGTCCGAAGTGTCCCAGATTGTCCGGACTGTAAACGGCCTGGCGCAACGAGCGCAGCATGGCGGTTTGCAACAGCTGCGCGTCGGGTCGATCCTTGACGCGCTCGAGCACCTTCGCGTAATCCTTCGCGTGCGGTGCGTCTCCTCCACCGAGTTCGAGGCCGAATCCCTTGAGGAATTCACGCAGCCCGAGCAGGCGTTCCGGCGTCGGACCCTGGTGGACCCGATACAGCGCCGGGTGCTCGTGCTTGCGCAGAATGTCGGATGCGCACACGTTGGCCGCCAGCATGCATTCTTCAATGACCCGGTGCGCATCGTTGCGCTGCACCGGCACGATGCGTTCGATCTTGCCGTGCGCGTCGAATATCATCTGCGTCTCGATCGTCTCGAAATCAATTGCCCCGCGCTTGGCGCGCGACTTCGCCAGCACCTGATAGAGCCGGTACAGATTGGTCAGGTGCGGCACCAGCGCGCGGTGTTGCAAAGCCGCCGCGCCCTGCGAATTTTCGAGGATTTCGGCGACCACCGTATACGTGAAGCGCGCGTGCGACCACATCACCGACGGGTAGAAACGGTAGTCGGTAACGTCGCCATGCGCATCGATATTCATGTCGCACACCATGCACAACCGGTCGACCTGCGGGTTGAGCGAGCACAGCCCGTTCGACAGCACCTCCGGCAGCATCGGAATCACGCGCCGCGGAAAATACACCGAGTTGCCGCGATTGAGCGCCTCGCGATCGAGCGCGTCGCCGTCGGCAACATAGTGACTGACGTCGGCGATCGCGACCAGCAGGCGAAAACCCTTGCCGCGCGGCTCACAATACACCGCGTCGTCGAAGTCGCGCGCGGTTTCGCCGTCTATCGTCACCAGCGGCAGCTTGCGCACGTCCTCACGCCCGGCGATGTCCTGTGCCGTGACGTTGCCATCGAACCCCGCGGACGCTTTTTCAACCGCGGGCGGAAACTCGTACGGCAAATCGTGTTTGCGCAACGCGATTTCGATTTCCATGCCGGCATCAGCGTAGTTGCCCAGGATTTCGACCACGCGTGCAATCGGCTGCGCATGACGCGCCGGCTGCGCGATGATCTCCACGACGACAACCTGCCCGGGTTTCGCATCAAGCGCGTCGCCCGGCGGCACCAGCAACTCCTGGCTGATGCGCCGGTTCTCGGGCACCACGAAGTAGACGCCCTGCTCGTTGCGCAGACGCCCGACGATGCGGTGGTTGACGTGCTCGAGCACCTCGACGATTTTCGCTTCGGGGCGGCCGCGGCGGTCGAGCCCGATCTCGCGTGCGGCGACGCGGTCGCCATGTAAAATTTTGTGCATCTCCTGCGGACCCAGGAACATGTCTGGACCGCCGTCGTCGCGTATCAGAAAACCAAAACCGTCCGCGTGACCCTGCACTTTGCCGGTGACCAGATCAAGTTTGGTGACTACGCAGATCGCATCGCGACGGTTGCGCATGAGCTGCCCGTCGCGCTGCATGGCGGCGATCCGCCGCTCGAATCCCTCGCGCTCGGTCTCCGTAATGTTCAACAATTTCTCGAGTTGCGCATTGCTGACTGGAACGCCTTGCGCGTTGAGCGTTTCGAGAATCATCTCGCGGCTCGGCACGGGTTCTTCGTAGTTGCTGCTTTCGCGCGCCTGAAAAGGATCTTCAAGACGAACAGGCGGGCGCAACAATGAAGCTGAGCCGCTCGCGACACCGCGCGTATTTACGGCAGCGGATGAAATATGCTTTGCGTGCGACGATTTCGCCGGAGCGCGCCGCGCTTTGGTCACTGCGCTAACGCGCTGGACCGGTTTATCATCACGCGGACGCGCGCGGGATTTTCGCGTTTTCATTGACAAAAGTGTCCTTAATGATTAAATTTGCCCGCCTCGCATGCCCGGGTGGCGGAATTGGTAGACGCACATGGTTCAGGTCCATGCGGTGGTAACACTGTGGGGGTTCGAGTCCCTTCCCGGGCACCAGAAATCAGGAGCGTGGATTGAGGATTCAGGATCGAGCGAAAAAATCGCGGCTCGCTCGCGCTCCCTGTTGAATCGTGAGTTCCTGATCCTCAATCCTCGTTCCTCAATCCTCAATCCTCGCTCTGGCATCATTCAAACGGATGCCGGCGAACAATGGTTTCCGCGCGCTCCGCGCCGGTTGAGATCATGTCGACCGGCACTTCGCAAATTTCCTCGATGCGCTTCAAGTAATGGCGCGCCTCAGCCGGCAACTGTTCGTAACGCGTCAAGCCGACGGTGCTGCCGGACCAGCCGGGAATCTTTTCATACACCGGCTCGCATTTCGCCAATGCCTCGGCGCCCGACGGCAACAAGTCGCGCCGCTCTCCATCGAGCAGATAGCCGACGCCCAGTTGCAATGACTCGACGCCGTCCAGCACATCGAGCTTGGTAACGCACAGCCCGGAAATACCATTGATCTGAATTGAGCGCTTGAGCGCAGCAGCGTCGAACCAGCCGCAACGCCGCGGGCGACCCGTGACCGAGCCAAACTCATTGCCGCGCCGGGCGAGATGCTTGCCGATATCGTCTTCAAGCTCAGTCGGAAACGGCCCTGAGCCCACGCGCGTCGTATAGGCCTTGGTGATTCCCAGCACGTAATGCAACAGATGCGGTCCCACGCCGGCGCCCGCACAAGCGGCGCCCGCCACGCAGTTGCTGGAAGTTACGTAGGGATAAGTGCCGTGATCGACGTCGAGCAACGTGCCCTGCGCGCCTTCAAACAGCAGGCTCTTGCCCGCTTTTTGCGCGTCGTACAGCAGGCGCGGCACGTCGGCCACCATGGGCTTGATGCGTTCCGCCAGCGCCAGCGTGTCATCGAGGGATTTTTGGAAGTCGACGACCGCCGCACCGAAATAGTTCTTCAACACAAAGTTGTGGTAATCGAGCACCTCACCCAACTTGGCGGCGAAACGCTCGCGATGCAACAGGTCCTGCAGCCGAATTGCGCGTCGCGCAACTTTGTCTTCATAAGCCGGTCCAATGCCACGGCCGGTGGTGCCGAGCTTGCCTGCGCCCCTGGCGATTTCTCGCGCATGATCGATCGCAATATGATGCGGCAATATCAGGGGACAGGCTTCGCTGATATGCAAACGGCTCGTCACATCAACGCCCGCGTCTTCGAGTTCGCCGATTTCCTTTAACAATGCATCGGGCGCCAGGACAACACCGTTGCCGATATAACACGCTACACCGTCGCGCAAGACGCCGGACGGGATCAGACGCAGAATCGTTTTCTTGCCGCGAATGACGAGGGTATGCCCGGCATTGTGTCCGCCCTGGAAACGCACCACGCCCTGTGCATGATCTGTCAGCCAGTCGACGATTTTGCCTTTCCCTTCGTCACCCCACTGACTGCCGATTACGACCACATTTTTCGCCATTGATGTCTCTATCCCATTTTGTCCGTGAGAACCTCTGCCCTCGAGCCTTCGGTCAGAGCGGCTCGACGATCCATTTACCATTGCGCAACGCGAGCCGGCGATTGCAGCCAAGTTCATCGCGTGCTTTATCATGCCCGGGCAGATCCACGATCACTGCATCGCCTGCTTTGCGCAAGCCCGCGATGCGCCGCTGCAGCGCGGCATCGGCTGGCAGATACGGCGCAAGTATCGACGTGCGCGGTTCCGTCACCGGCGCGATTGCCACGATTTCGCGCAGATCCATGCTGAATCCGGTAGCTGGCCTGGCCCGACCGAATGCCTGGCCGACTTCGTCGTAGCGGCCGCCGAGCGCAAGGGCATTGGCCCACCCTTGGGCGTATACGGCAAACACGACGCCGCTGTGATAGTGCAGGCCTCGCAACTCGCCTAAATCGAAGCAGATATTAGTGCCGGCATCCTGCAACGAAGCGGCAATCGCGCGCAGTTGTCCGAGCGCTTGTTTGATTTCCGCGAAATCGGGCAGCAGCTTTTTCGCCCGCGCCAGCACGTCTACGCCGCCCGTAAGTTCCGGCAACGCGCGCAATGCCGCGCCAAGCTTGCGGTCCATTTTATTGGCAAGCATATCGAGTGCCGGCACATCCTTCGCCTGCACCGCCCGAAAGAGTTCACCCTCGATTTCAGCACCGACACCCGCTTCGCGCACGAGTGTGCGAAAAACCGCGACGTGGCCGATGTCAAGATGCAAACTTTGGACGCCCGCAAGCCGCAGGGCGTCGAGCATCAGCCGCTGCACCTCGAGATCGCTTTCGATTCCGGCGTGACCGTAAATCTCAGCACCGATTTGCAGGGGTTCGCGCGTACGGTTGAGTCCCGCCGGCAGGGTATGCAGAATGCTGCCCGCGTAACAAAGCCGGTTGACGCCCTTGCGGTTCATTAAATGCGCATCGATGCGCGCGACCTGCGGCGTGATGTCGGCACGCACCCCGAGTGTACGGCCGGACAACTGGTCAACCAGCTTGAACGTGCGCAAATCGAGATCATGGCCGGTGCCTGTCAGCAGCGATTCCACGTATTCGAGCATGGGCGGCACCACCAGCTGATAGCCATGCAATTCAAAGAGGTCGAGCATGCCCCGCCTTAGCGCTTCAATGCGGCGCGCAGGCTCCGGCAGAACGTCCTCGATATATTCAGGCAACAGCCATTTATGCATAATCGTCAAACGCTAAGAAAGGGTTTGCCAAAAAAACAAACCGGAAGCATACACGTGAATACAGATACTCCTTAGGCCACGTCGTGTATCGACGCGCAAATTACCGCGCCATAAAAAACAGCAGCAGCAATCCGCAAAGCATGGAGATGAGCCCGATAAACCTCACCTGGCCGTCGGACATTTCGATGATGCGTCGGAAAGTTTCGCGCCAGACGCCGGGAGCAACAAACGGCATGACGCCCTCGACGATCAACATGAGCGCCAGCCCCGTCAGCAGATACTTACCCACGCGCCGGCCTGCGCCGCGCTACTTTGACGGTTTGCTGTTCTTGAAGTATTTGAAAAATTCCGAATTCGGCTCGAGCACCAGCACGTCGCCCTTGGTCCTGAAGGTCTTCGTGTACGCATCGAGACTGCGGTAAAAAGCATAGAACTCGGGATTCTGCTCGTAAGCACGCGCGTAAACGGCCGACGCTTTGGCATCGCCTTCACCCTTCAGGCGCTGAGCTTCGCGATAGGCCTTCGCCAGGATGACTTCGCGTTGCCGATCCGCATCGGCGCGAATTTTTTCCGACTCCGCCGCGCCCTCTGAACGCAGCGTGTTGGCGGCGCGCGTGCGCTCTGCCCGCATCCGCCCGTAAACTGACTCACTGACCTCTTGCGGCAAATCGACCCGCTTCAATCGCACGTCACGCACGACGACGCCGATTTTCACCGCGTCTTCGTTGGCTTTTTCGCGCATGCGCTCCATGATTACATCACGTTCGCCAGAGACGACTTCGTGAACGTCACGTTTGCCGAATTCTGCGCGCAGGCCGTCGTTGATTGTCTGCAACAAGCGGATCTGGGCGCGCGACTCGTCGCCGTTGACGCTGATGTAATAAAGCTGCACGTCCGAAATCTGCCATTTGACGAAAAGATCGACGAGCACGTTCTTCTTCTCTTTGGTCAGAAACCGCTCGGGCTCCGCGCTATCAATGGTCAACAGCCGCGCGTCGAAATAACGCACGTTGTCGATCAGCGGGATCTTCATATACAGGCCCGGCTGATTAATCACGTAGACAATTTCACCAAAGCGAAACACGATGCCTTTTTGCCGCGTGTCGACGACGAACACCGACATCGAGACGATGATCAGCAATATCACAGCGGCGACCACCGTCATGCCAAGCTTGTTATTCATCAGCGCGGCTCCCGTTCGCGGCTGCGTAGCGCATCGCGTGATCGCGATGCGGATGGCAACGCCTCTGCGCCCGGGCTCGGCTCGGCCGGCTTGCTCATGGCGTCGACCGGTGGGGTTACGCCCGGCCCCGTCATCTGCATCAATTTGTCGAGCGGTAAATACAGCAAGTTATTACCGCCTTTCTGATCGATTAGCACTTTGCTCGTATTGGTCATGATTTCCTGCATGGCGTCGATGTAAAGACGATCGCGCGTAACGGCGGGCGCCTTGTTGTATTCGGCGACGATCTGCCGGAACCGGCTCGCATCGCCTTCCGCCCGTTCCATCACACGCTGCTTGTAACCTTCGGCCTCCTGCGTCAACCGCGCGGCGGCGCCCTCGGCTTTAGGCACCACGTCATTCGAATAGGCCTGGCCTTCATTCTTCTGGCGCTCGCCGTCCTGGCCTGCTTTAACCGCATCGTCAAACGCCGCCTGCACCTGCTCGGGCGGCTGCGCGTTCTGCATCGTCACTTTGCTGATACTGATGCCGGTGCGATAACGGTCGAGTATTTCCTGCGTGAGCTTTTGCGCATCGCTCGTAATTTGCGCGCGGCCTTTGTAGAGCACAAGGTCCATCGTGTTTTTGCCGACGATTTCCCGAATTGCAGTCTCAGCCGCCTGCAGCACGCTGTCTTCAGGCGCGCGGTTCGCAAACAGGAATTCCTGCGGGTTCTTAACCACGTACTGCACAGCAAACTGAATGTCGATGATGTTCGCATCGTCGGTCAGCATCAACGATTCTTTCGGCACTTTGCTTTTCCCGCCATTACGCGAGCCGATCTCGATCGTGCGAACCTGCGAAAGATTGACGATTTCAGCGGTTTCAATCGGAAACGGCAGATGCCAATGCGGGCCCGGCACGGTTTCTTCGACGAACTTGCCGAATCGCAGCACCATGCCGCGCTGGCTGGCATCCACAATGTAGAAACCGCTGGCGAGCCATACCAGAAAGACGAGGCCAATCAACAGTCCGGCGCCACCGCCGAATCGCGCGAAGCTCGGTTTGCCCGGCCCACGATCATCTCCGCCACCGCCCTTGCGGCCGAACAGCGAGCCAATCTTCTGGTTGAAGTTTCGCATCAACTCGTCGAGATCGGGCGGCCCCGGGTTTTTGCCGCCGCCGCGCCCCCATTGCGGGTCGTTGAGCGACATAAACACGCCGATGATGCGACGCGTGCGTCCGGCGACAGCGCCGCCAAATGACTTCAAGTAGGTGCTCATGATTGTTTGATCCGTCTCATGCCGCCGCGGGTCGCTCCGCTGGATGGCGGCCCGCCCCGGCGGCGTATTCTTCGAGTGCCGCCCGCGCCAAATCAAGCCCCGACCCCTGTCGGGCACTGATCCAGAGGCGGGCGATTTTACCATACTCATCGCGTTTGACCCGCGGCTCACCGCCGCTTAAATCGATCTTGTTATAGACGAGCATCTGCGGAATATGGTCGGCGCCTATCTCCGCCAGCACCGAGTTCACCGCGGCAATCTGGGCGTCACGCGTCGTGCTGCCGGCGTCCACCACATGCAGCAGTAGATCCGCCTGAATCGTTTCTTCGAGCGTCGCCCGGAATGCTGCTACGAGCGTATGCGGAAGCTGACGGATAAAACCAACCGTATCGGACAAAACCAACGCTGTACCGTTGGGCATAAACACCCGCCGCGTGGTTGTATCAAGCGTTGCAAACAGCTGATCCGCGGCATACGCGTGAGCGCGAGTCAGCGCATTGAACAAGGTGCTCTTGCCGGCGTTCGTATAGCCGACCAGCGAAACAGACAGCACATTGGCGCGGCGCCGCGCGCGGCGCTGCACTGAGCGCTGACTGGCGAGCCGGCCGAGCTTGTCCTTCAGAAGTTTGACCCGCTTGCCGAGCAGGCGGCGGTCGGTCTCCAACTGCGTTTCGCCAGGTCCGCGCAAACCGATACCGCCTTTTTGCCGCTCCAGATGAGTCCATCCGCGCACGAGTCGCGTCGCGAGATGTTCGAGTTGCGCGAGTTCGACCTGCAGCTTGCCTTCATGACTGTGCGCGCGTTGCGCAAAGATATCGAGTATCAGGCTCACGCGATCGATGACGCGGCAGCCGAGCTGCTTTTCGAGGTTGCGCTCCTGCGCGGGTGACAGTTCGTGGTTGAATATTGCGAGTCCCGCGGCGTTTTGCTCGAGGAGTGCGCCGAGTTCCTCAACTTTGCCGCTGCCGGCGAAAAACTTCGGGTCGGGTCGGGCGCGTCTACCGCGCAGGACGCCGGCAATGCCGATGCGGGCGCTTAGTGCAAGTTGGGCGAGTTCCTCGGTCGATTCGGCATAATCCGGTTCGCCGAAATCGAGACTGACGAGCACCGCCTGGGAGTCGCTCCCGGGACGTTCAAACATTCAATGGAAAATAGACGAAGGTCAGGTGTCGGCGGAATGATCCAGCGCGAGATTAACTGCGCGCGCAGGTACCACGGTCGAGATCGCGTGTTTGTAAACCATCTGGGTGACGGTGTTTTTCAACAACACGACGTATTGATCGAACGATTCGATCTGGCCTTGCAGCTTGATGCCGTTGACGAGATAGATGGACACCGGAACATGCTCTTTGCGCAGCGCATTGAGAAACGGGTCTTGTAGCAGCTGCCCTTTCGTACTCATCTTTGTCGCCCCATCATTTTTAGTATTAACAGCACTCTACTGCATTTCGCATTCTAGCGCCATAGGATAGCGCCTACCGCTTGACACGACGTTTGTCATAAGGATTCACACCTTGCTTGAACTCTATTTTGAGCGGCGTTCCCATCAACTCAAAGGCGTCTCGGAAGAAGTGCTCGAGATAACGCCGGTAGCTGTCGCCGACGCGGTTCAACCCCGTGCCGTGAATAATGATGCGCGGCGGATTGCTTCCACCCTGGTGCGCGTAGCGCATCTTGGGCCGGAATATGCCGCCGCGCGGCGGCGCCTGACGTGCAATCGCTGCTTCGAGCGCTCGTGTGAGCTTGGGCGTTGGCAACTTGACCATGGCGGCGCGATAGGCGCGCTCGACAGCATCGAGCAAAGATTTGATGCCAGTGCCGGCGAGCGCCGAGATGTAGTGCACCGGCGCATAATCGATGAAAGTCAGCGTGCGCTCGAGAGAGTGCTTGGCGTTTTCACGCTGCTCCGCACGCAAACCGTCCCACTTGTTCACGGCGACAACCAGAGCGCGTCCCGCTTCAACAACGTAGCCGGCGATATGCGCGTCCTGATCAACAATTTGATCGCGCGCGTCAAGCACCAGTATCACGACGTTGGCGTCTTCGATTGCCTGCAGCGTCTTGATCACGGAAAATTTTTCGATCGCATCGACGACGTTGCCGCGCCGACGCACGCCCGCGGTGTCGATCAGCGTATAGAGTTGGCCGGCGCGCTCGAAATCAATATAAATGCTGTCACGCGTCGTGCCCGGCTGATCGAATACCACCACGCGCTCTTCACCGAGCAGCGAATTGACGAGTGTTGATTTGCCCACATTGGGCCGGCCGACGATCGCAATGCGCGGTCGCTTCTCGGGCTCGGCGTCGTCGTCGACTTCTTCGCGCTCGGGAAAGTCCGCGGTAATCAATTCGGCCAGATCGCCGACGCCTTCGCCGTGCGCGGCGGAAATCGCGAGCGGATCTCCCAGCGCGAGTTCATGAAATTCGGCGCTCACCGTCGCCGGCTGCATGCCTTCGGCTTTGTTGACGACGAGCCACACTTTGCGGCCGGTCTTGCGCAGTTGGTCGGCGATCGCGCGGTCTTGCGTGGTGAGACCCTGGCGGCCATCGACCAGCAGCACAATCGCATCGGCTTCATCGATCGCAAGCAGCGTCTGCTGGGCCATGACCTGCATCACGCCCTCATGGCTGACTGGCTCCAGGCCGCCGGTGTCGACGACGATATACGATTTGTAGCCGACCTTGCCACGCCCGTAATGGCGGTCGCGCGTCAAACCCGGGATATCGGCGACGATCGCGTCACGGCTGCGCGTGAGCCGGTTAAAGAGCGTTGACTTGCCAACGTTCGGCCGGCCGACGATGACGAGGGTTGGAATCATGACGCGGCCCGCAGCGTAAACGACTTCGCAAACGATGCGACCAAAGAAAAGCGCTTGAGCGCTGTAATTGCGGCCATCACAGGATGGCGATCGCGAAAACCCCGCCTTTGACCGTCTGCACGAGTATGCCGTCGTTGAGCACCTGCGGCGGCGCGACGATGGCGCTGCCATCCGTTGCGATGCGCGCGACGAATGAGCCGTCCTCCCGGGAAACGAAATGAACATAGCCTTGAAAATCTCCGACCGCGATGTAATTGCCGGTCACGACTGGCGCGCTGATGTAGCGGCCAAACAGCTTATCCTGCTTCCACAAGCTCGCCCCGCCCGTGAGTTCGAATGCGAGGATCGCGCTCTTGTCGTCCGAGATATAAAGATTCGCGCGATCGTTCGTGAGTCCCGCCACACTCGACACATCGCGGCCCCAGTTCGGCGTCCCCTTGACGAGGTCGAAACATGCGGCGCGGCCTTGAAATGCAACAGCGCAAACCTGCCGTCCGTCGGTAACCGGCAAACTCGATACGTCAGCCACGCGCTCAAGTTCGGTCGCGCCTTTCGGCAGCGCCACGGTAGCCTCCCAGCCGAGGTTGCCGGTTTCGATGGCCAGCGCCACCAGCCTGCCGCCGGGAAAACCTGCGAACACGCCGCCTCGATAGAGCAGAACGCTGACCGAGGTGCGCACAGTCAAAGCCGGCAGTGCACGCTGATAAAGCCATTTGCGCGCGCCGGTAGTTGCATCGAGCCCGAATATGCGGCCGTCGCCCGTACGTACCACGACAACACCCTGCGCAACCTGCGGCGCGCTCAACACTTCACTCGTCAGTTGCGCTTTCCACACTTGCTTGCCGGCGTTATCGAGCGCGATGACTTCGCCTTTCGAACTTCCAACCAGCGACATGCCGCCGTCGATGCCGACGCCACCCGACAACGGAATTTTGCTGTCGAAGCGGCCGAGGATTTTTCCGTTAGCTGCGTCCAGACGCACGATCTGTCCCGCTGCGGCCGCCGCGTACACCGAGCCGTCACTGATCGCCGGACTGAATACGTGGCGTTGGCTGGTGCCGACGCTCGCCTGCCAGACTATCTTTGGATTAGCCGTCGGCTTGAAGACCACCAGTTCCGCTGGCTTCTGGACGGGCCCGGTGCCGAACCATTTGTCGATGACGTCGCCGGGCGCGACGCAACCCGCCGCCATCAGCACCAACGCGCCGAGCGCCGCCAGCGGTTTGACCGGTCGCGTCATTTCGCCGCGCCGAGCGCGTCGAGCTTGACCTGTACTAACGCGCGGTAGCCGCTCTTGCTCTCGCTTTTATCCAACGCCGTCTGGTACGCAGCACGCGCTTCCTGCGGCTTGCCTTGCGCGACCAGCACATCGCCTTTTAAATCCGCGTACAACGCACTGAAAGTATCGCCGTGCTGAGTCTCGACGAGTTTCAGCGCTTCATCGTAGTTTTTTTCATCGAGCAACACTGCGGCGATGCGTAGACGCGCAATATCTTTCGTTTCGGTATCGCGCGCATTGTCGATCGCCCATTGCAGGCGTGACTTCGCCGCCGCTCGATCGCCGCTGTCCGCTGCCGCCCTGGCCGCGGCGAGCGCCGCAAATGCTGCGTAACCTGTACGTTTGTAGCGATCGGTGATGACGGCTGCAATGTCCTGCACCTTTTTCGGATCGTTGGCGCCGAGAGCACCCTGCAGTTGCGTGTACAACTCGCCTGCTTCGAGTCCCTGCTTGCTTTGGTAATAGCTCCACCCGCGCATTCCGGCGACAGTCAGCAACGCGACTACCGCTACCAGGATGACGAGGCCCCCGTATTGCTTCCACCAGGCCTTCATTTCGTCTATCTGTTCCTGCTCTTCCAGATCATAAACCGCCATCGTCAACCTCTTTTGCTGTCCACCGCGTTTACCATCATTGCCGCCGCCTCGACCAGTGTGCAGCGTGTTTGCTCCGCCGCCTCGCGCAAGGGCTTCACACTCACCTGTTGCGAAGCGACTTCATCGGCGCCGATAAGAATCGCATAACGCGCACCACTGCCGTCAGCCTTCTTCATCTGCGATTTGAAATTTGCGCCGCTGCAATCAAGCACGACTGCGAGGCCGCGATCTCGCATTGATTCGGCGGCTTTCATCGCGTACTGCGCAGCGCCGTCGCCATAGTGAGCGATATAAGCATCGGGCCGCTGGCGGGACGGCATTTTACTCTCTTCGAGCAGCAATAACGTGCGTTCGACACCGATGCCGAAGCCGCAGCCGGGCGTCGGTTTCCCGCCGAGCTGCTCAAATAAGCCGTCATAGCGCCCCCCCGAACAAATCGCGCTTTGCGCGCCCAACCGGTCGCTCACCCATTCGAACACCGTCAGGTTGTAATAATCGAGTCCGCGCACGAGACGCGGGTTGACGGTGTATTCAATTCCGGCGTCGCGCAGCCCGCTTCGCACCGCCTCGAAATTTTCGCGTGACGACTCGCCCAGCGCATCTATCAGGCGCGGCGCCGCTTCGATCAGCTCTTGCATCGCCGGATTTTTGCTGTCGAGAATGCGCAGCGGATTGGTATGCAGGCGCCGCGTCGCGTCTTCGTCGAGTAACGCTGAGTGCGCCTCAAAGTATTGGATCAGCTGCTCACGAAAGGCACGTCGCTCGTCAGCACCGCCGATGGTGTTGATCTGCAGTTGCACGCCGTCAATGCCCAGCGCCTTCCACAAGCGTCGCGCCATGACGAGGAGTTCAATGTCAACGTCAGGCCCCGGCAGGCCCAGCACTTCGGCGCCGAACGTGTGGTATTGGCGATAGCGTCCCTTTTGCGGGCGCTCATGCCGGAACAGCGGTCCGCTGTACCACAAGCGCTGAGGGCCGTTATAGAGCAGGTTGTGCGCGAGCACGGCCCGCACTGTCGGCGCGGTGCCTTCAGGCCGCAGTGACAACTGGTCTCCATTCATCGCATCGGTGAACGAATACATTTCTTTTTCGACGATGTCGGTCACCGCGCCGACGCCGCGCACGAAAAGTTCAGTGCGCTCCACAATCGGCGTGCGGATATTGCGATAGCCGTAGCAGCGAAATACTTCGCGCACGGTATCTTCAAAAAATTCCCACCATGGCGACTCGTCCGGCAGGACGTCATTCATCCCGCGGATGGCCTGGATTTTATTCGACATCGAGTGAGTTACTGGCTGTCAGTGCGAGCGTGCAACGTCAGGCGCGCCGCCCTCTGCCGCGGGCAGATAATGCGTATGCACGTACTGCTCAACCAGCGCCTGAAACTCCGCGGCGATATTTTCGCCTTTGAGCGTGACCACTCTGACTCCGTCTATAAAAACCGGCGCCACCGGGTTTTCGCCGGAACCCGGCAGACTGATGCCGATGTTCGCTTGCTTGCTTTCACCCGGCCCATTGACGACGCAACCCATGACAGCGACGTGCATGTTCTCGACACCCGGATAGTTGCCGCGCCACAGCGGCATCTGCGCGCGCAAATACGTTTGGATGTTGTCGGCCAGTTCCTGAAAGAACGTGCTCGTCGTGCGGCCACAACCCGGGCACGCGATCACGAGCGGCGTAAACGAGCGCAAACCCATCGTTTGCAAAATCTCCTGCGCGACCACCACCTCGCGCGTGCGGTCTCCACGCGGCTCGGGCGTGAGGGACACGCGAATCGTATCCCCGATGCCTTCCTGCAGCAGCACGCCCATCGCCGCGGTCGACGCGACGATGCCTTTGGAACCCATGCCCGCCTCAGTGAGGCCCAGGTGCAATGGGTAATCACATTGCGCTGCGATATCGCGGTACACCGCGATCAGATCCTGCACGCCGCTGACCTTGCACGACAATATGATCCGGTCGCCGGCAAGCCCAAGGCCCTCGGCCTGGCGTGCGCTGTCGAGAGCGGATGCAACGAGCGCCTTGCGTGTCACCACTGCCGCTGCCTGCGGCTCGGCGCTGCGCGCATTGTCGTCCATCATGCGCGCGACGAGTTCGGCATCGAGGCTGCCCCAGTTGACGCCGATGCGCACCGGCTTGGCGTATCTGCAGGCGAACTCGATCATCGTCGCGAACTGCTCGTCGCGCTTCGAACCGCGGCCGACGTTGCCCGGATTGATGCGCAGCTTGGCAAGCGCCTCAGCGCAGGCCGGATGTTGAGTCATCAGGCGATGGCCGTTGAAATGAAAATCACCAACCAATGGCACTTCAACACCCTTGGCGGCCAGTCGATCGCGGATATGCGGAACAGCAGCGGCTGCTTCAGCCGTATTGACCGTCACCCGCACAAGCTCGGAGCCTGCACGCGAGAGCGCCGCGACCTGCGCCACGGTTCCGTCGATATCGGCAGTGTCGGTATTGGTCATCGACTGAACGACGATCGGCGCACCGCTGCCCACTGCGATGCCACCAACAACAACGCGGCGTGACTGCCGCCGCTGCAAGACTCCGTACATGGCGCTTACTCCAGCGTCAGCCGCGCAACGTCGATCTTGGTATAGGGCCCAAGATTGACCGGCAGCTCTTTGTGAATTAACTGAACGCCGTTCGCATTGCCGACGACCAGATGAAGCGGCGGCGCTCCGCTGATCACCTGCTCGGTGCCCGGTGAATTCATTTGTGAAAATATCCTGTTCCCGTCGCGGTCGCGAATTTCGACCCATGATTCGCGCGTAAATCGCAAACGCACAACCTGCGTGCCGGCGGATTCGCGACGACCTGCGGCCACGGCGGCCGAACTTGACGCTGCCTGCATGGCGTTCTGCCGCGTGGGCGGGGCTGGCTTTTCGCTGGCGGACGCTGAGGCAACCATGGGCGCCTCGCTAACCGGCGGTGCCGATGGGGCTGACGTCTCGACGACGACTTGCGGCGCTGGCATCGCTAGCTCACCCGACTTGACGTTAGCCTCTTGGGTGTCTTCGGGATAAAACTCGTAGACCACGACCGGCATCAGCAAGACCAGCGCGATGATCGCGTATTTAGGCCAATTTACCCTGCGCGCCGTCGGATAGGGTATCTCCGCGGACGCAGACACTGCTGTTACGAGCGGTGCTAAATGCGGCGATTCGCCCACGGCGAGCAGCGTCGCAGGATCAAGCTTGACCAGCCGCGCGTAGTTGCGCATAAACCCGCGCACGAAGACCGTGCTTGGCAACCGCCGGTAATCTCCCGATTCGAGAGCTTCGACTTGCCACGGGGATAATTTGAGCTGCTGGGCAATTTCGCCGACCGTCATGCCGCGGCTTTCGCGCGCCGTCGCCAGTTGCTCTCCCGGCGGCAGGACCGCCACTTCTGACTCCAACGTAAGCTCCCCAACACTCATTCGTACTGGCCGGCCGCCAGCGCGCGCGTTTCGCGTGATTCTGGAAAGTTTTTACGCAGCTGAAAACCTAAACTCGCCTCCGCGTTGCGATCGCCAATCGCGCGTTCCACGCGCAGCGATAGCCACAGATATGCGGCGGTCAGTTCAACGTCGCGCGGGATGCGTATCAAATACGACTTTGCTTCGGGAAAGCTCTTGCGCTTATAGGCAATGTCCGCCAGTTGCAGCAGTGCCTGCGGTTGGCCGGGACGTACTTTGAGTGCTTTTTGAAAGTAATCGTCGGCGCCCGCGATGTCGCCGGTCTGGCGCGCGCAAATGCCGGCATTGACCCACGATTTGTCGGGGGTCGCGTACAGCGGGTTACGCAGCGCGGCCAGGAAATATTTGATCGATTCCTGTTCGCGCTTGCGCTGGCACAGAAACCAGCCGTAATTGTTGTTGATGTCGGAGTCCTGCTGATCGAGACGCAGCGCGCGTTGAAAATTCGCCTCCGCCGCCCTGTCATCACGCAGTTCCATGTAAACGAGACCCAGCACGCTGAACGCCGGCGCGTAATTGGCATCGGCCTTCAACGCTTCGCCCGCCTCCTGCAACGCCACACCGTAGTTACCCAACTCAAGATAGCCGGCTGCGAGTTCAGTATGAATACGCGCGCGTGACAACTCGGCGGTATCGACGACGGCTTTAGGCGCGTAGCTGGTGGACTCGGAGCCGGTGGTGCTGCAGCCGCAAATAATTGAAATCATACCGACGGCAACGATCAGTCGTTCGCTCAGTCGTGTCATAAGAGCCCTCAAGCCACTGCGGTTGTAGGCCGTCGCTCGCGGCGCCGGGTTTTGTCCTGCACCTGCCCCGCGAGTTGGCCGCATGCGGCATTGATGTCATCGCCGCGCGTTTTGCGCACCAGCACGGTAAATTCTTTCTGCATGAGAACGTCGCGAAAATTGGCGACCGCGGTTGCGTCCGATCGATCAAAGCCGGACTGTGGAAACGGATTGAACGGAATGAGGTTGATCTTCGACGGCACGTCTTTCAGCAGCCTGGCAAGCTGGCGCGCGTGCTCGGGACTGTCGTTGACGCCCGCCAACAGCACATATTCAAACGTGATGAAATCGCGCGGCGCCTTTTCGATATAACGCACGCACGCGGCGAGCAATTCTTTCAATGGATATTTTTTGTTGATCGGCACGAGTTCGCTGCGCAATTCGTCGGTGGGCGCATGCAGCGAAACAGCCAGCGCTACTGGACATGCATCGCGCAGGCGGTCGATGGCCGGCACCAGACCGGCAGTGCTGAGCGTCACGCGCCGCCGCGACAGGCCATAGGCGTCATCGTCCAGCATCAATTGCAAGGCCGCGACGACATTGTTGAAATTGGCGAGCGGCTCGCCCATACCCATCATCACGACGTTGGTGATGGGACGCGGCGTTTCGATGCCGCGACCCAATTGGCGATTGGCGAGCCACAACTGGCCGATAATTTCGGCCACCGTCAAATTACGATTAAACCCTTGCCGCCCGGTCGAGCAAAACGTGCAGGCCAGCGCACAACCCGCCTGCGATGAGATGCATAAGGTGCCGCGATTGCGCTCCGGAATGAACACTGTTTCGATCGCGTTACCGGTGCCGACT
>JANXRI010000333.1 GCA_025353085.1 Betaproteobacteria bacterium | reverse complement strand
ATGATGTCAAAGTGGCTGCGCCGCGAACTCGTGACCACGCCCATCGCATAACGGCGATGGAGCGACTTCAAAACATCTTCAACGCCGGCGATCGTGTGATTGCGCGCGTGCAATAACTCGCTGTATCTCGCATCACGCACTTCACGCATGCGCGCGATCGCCGCCTCGGTGTATCCGAGTTCGGCCGCCAGATGCCACGCGCCGTGGTTTCGATTCAGGAAGAGATCGCAATATTGCGCATCGCTCAGGGCCACGCCAGCGGTAGCAAGTACTTCACGCGTCGCCAGCAGATAAAGGTGCTCGGTATCGACGAGCACGCCATCGTTGTCCCACAGGATTGCTTTAAATGCAGGCATCGCGCTTAGCCCGTGAGTTCGCCGAACACATGCTTCACCTTGGCCACCCGCTCTGCGACTTCATGCAGATCGGCGCTGACCTTCAGGCGATCCGGACCGGCGAGCTTGTAATGTTTGTTGCGCTGGATCAATTTGATGATGCGGCCGGCGTCGATCGGCGGGTTTGGGATGAACTGGAGCTGCATGCCGGATTCCGAGGCGTCGATGCGCGCGATGCCCAGCGGCTTGCCGAGCACGCGCAGCCGGTGGCTTTCGAGCAGCGTTTTGGCGTGCGGCGGCAGCAGGCCGAAACGATCGATCAACTCCTCGTGCATCGCGTCGAGCGCATCGGCGGTCTCGCAGTTGGCAAGGCGTTTGTAAATTACGAGCCGCTCGTGAATGTCGTTGCAGTAATCGTCGGGCAGCAGCGCCGGCGCATGCAGATTGATTTCAGTCGTGATGCCAAGCGGCGACGACAGGTCCGGTTCGATGCCCTGTTTGAGCGATTTGACCGCGGTGTCGAGCATCGCGCAGTAAAGATTGAATCCGACTTCCTGCATTTCGCCGGATTGCGAGTCGCCGAGCACTTCGCCGGCGCCGCGAATTTCCAGGTCGTGCATCGCCAGAAAAAATCCCGAGCCGAGCTCTTCCATTTGCTGGATCGCCTCGAGCCGCTTCTTGGCCTGGCCCGTGATATCGCCTTCATCGGGCAACAGCAGGTACGCATACGCCTGGTGATGCGAGCGGCCGACGCGCCCGCGCAACTGGTGCAATTGCGCAAGTCCGAATTTATCGGCGCGATTAATGATGATCGTATTGGCGGTCGGGATATCGATGCCGGTCTCGATGATGGTCGTGCATAACAGAATGTTAAAGCGCTGCTGGTAGAAGTCGCGCATCGCCATTTCGAGTTCGCGCTCGCGCATCTGGCCGTGGGCAATGCGGATGCGCGCCTCCGGCACGAGGCGCGTGAGGCTGTCTTCGATCTGGTCGATCGTATCAACCTCGTTGTGCAGGAAATAAACCTGGCCGCCGCGCTTAAGCTCCCGCAGCATCGCTTCGCGGATAAGGCCGCGGCTAGTGCGCGCGACGAAAGTCTTGATCGCGAGGCGCCGCTGTGGCGCGGTCGCTATCACCGAAAAATCGCGCAGGCCTTCGAGCGCCATGCCGAGCGTGCGCGGAATCGGCGTCGCCGTCAGCGTCAGCACGTCGACTTCGGCGCGCAACGCTTTGAGTTTTTCTTTCTGGCGCACGCCGAAACGGTGTTCTTCATCGATGATGACGAGGCCGAGGTTTTTGAGTTTGATGTCCTGCTGCAGCAGCTTGTGCGTGCCGATCACGATGTCGACCCGGCCCTCGGCGAGCGCGGTCACAGTTTCGCTCACCTGCTTTTGCGAGCGAAAGCGCGATAATTCGGCGATCTTCACGGGCCAGTCGGCAAAACGGTCGGAGAAGGTGTTGAAATGCTGCTCAGCGAGCAGGGTGGTCGGCACGAGCACGACGACTTGCTTGCCTTCGTTGACCGCGACGAAGGCCGCGCGCAAGGCGACCTCCGTTTTGCCGAAGCCCACGTCGCCGCAAATCAGGCGGTCCATCGGCTTGCCTTGCTGCATATCGTTCAACGTCGCGGTGATCGCGGCGCGTTGATCGGGTGTCTCCTCGAACGGAAACGCGTCGCTGAATGCTTCGTAGTCGTGTTGCTCCAGCTTGAAGGCATGGCCCTCGCGCAGCGCGCGCTGC
>JANXRI010000261.1 GCA_025353085.1 Betaproteobacteria bacterium | reverse complement strand
ACGACGTATCTGATTTCCGCGATGTGTTTGGTGCTGCTGCGGCGTGTTCCAAGCTTATGCGTCTCGACGAACAGAAAACGTCTCATGCACTGGCGCTCTGCGCATCTCTCGCTGCCGGCGTCAAATCGAACTTGGGCTCGATGGGAAAACCTATGCACATCGGCAATGCTGCGCGCAGTGGCCTTCTCGCCGCCCGCCTCGCTGCCGAAGGTTTCACCGGCATTCCTGACGCAATCGAACACAAACAAGGCTTTCTGCAACTGTTCAACGGCGCAGGGCATTACAACGTCTCCCGGATCTTCGACAAGTGGGGCACGCCGTGGGACATCGAAATGCCCGGTATCGCAATCAAACAATACGCTTGTTGCCTGTCCACTCAGGCGGCTATCGACGCAATGATTGACGTCACAAAGAAATACGATATCTCACCAGTTCAGGTGACCCGCGCTAAGGCACGCGTTTCGGCCCGCCGTCTTGAACACACAAATCGTCCCGCACCGCGAAGCGCGCTCGAATCCAAGCTAAGCGCGCACTATGTCTTGGCGCGCGCTCTATTGAATCGAAAGGTGTTGCTGCCACATTTCGAAGGCGACGCCTATCTCGATAGTAGCGTCCAGGCACTGATGAAGCGGATAGAAGTGACGCCACTTGACGAAGCCACACTTGCTGACAAAGGAGACTCTTATGCCGACGTCGAAGTCATCCTTACCGACGGGAGCAGGTTAACCACAAGCATCTTGCGACCGATCGGCCACTATGCAGGCGTGCCGCTAAACCATGAACTGCACCGAGCGAAATATCTAAGCTGCGTTGCGAATATTTTGGCGGCCGCGAATATCGAATGCTTGTATAAAGCGGTTCGTAAAATCGAAACGCTCGGCGACGTACGCGATTTGACAAAATATCTTGCAATTCCATAATTCGCTGCTCGTGCCGCGACGGAGATAGAGTCACTAAATCAGCCCGATTGCCAATGTGGCGCGGATATCGCGCCCACCTGTCTCGATCATTTAGAATCGTGAACACCGCGCCAGATTGTATCGACTGACGCACGGGCGGCTTGAACGAATGAGGCCGCATAAGGCGCGTCAATCGATTTTGGGATGACGATCGCTCCAGGGTGTCGCCGATTCAAAGGCCGCCCCGACCCCGTAGAGCAGGGGCTCGCTCCAGTGCCGACCCGCAAACTGGATGCCGACCGGGACGCCCAGCCCGCCGAATCCCATGGGAACCGTCAGCGCCGGCGCGCCGGTCATGTTGTGTATGCGGATCGTGCCCGGGCGCGTATCCACCGGATCGTCGTACAGGCTTTCCATCGTTTCGACGTCAATCTCCTTGGCCGGACTGGCGACGACCGTTACTCCCGAAGCAAATACTGCATCGAACTGTGTGCGAAGGCGTGACCGCGCCGTTTTTGCTGCGCACAGTTGCTCGTCCGTGAAACCCGCCGCCCTGAGGACACGCTCGCGAAAGGCCTTTCCGTATTTTTCCGGATCGCTTGCGAGGTTCTCGCGGTGATACTTATAGGCTTGGCGCATTACCAGCATTGCACCGGACTGAATCGCGGGTCCCAACCCCTTGACATCGATCGCTTCGATTTGCGCGCCCAGTCCCGACAAAACGCGTAAAGCTTCCTCGAACGCACTCGCGACACTCGCATCCATCGGGATCGAATCCAGGAAACTTCGCGGCACGGCAATCCTCACTCCACGCAGATCCCGCCCGATTTCAGCACTGAATTCTGGGACTGACCGTTCGACGGAGGTCGGATCTTGCTTGTCGTGGCCTGCAATTGCCTGAAGCATGAGCGCGTTGTCCCGCACGGTGCGCGTCATCGGTCCGATGTGATCGAAATCCGGAGCGAGCGGGATGACCCCGTATGAGCTCACACGCCCATACGTGGGCTTCATGCCGACGATGCCGCACACGGCCGCCGGATGACGGATCGATCCGCCGGTGTCGGTTCCGATGGCACCGAAACAAAGTCCCGCCGCCACCGCCACTCCGGACCCACTACTCGATCTTCCTGGCGCATAGTCCGTGTTCCACGGATTGCGCGCGGCGGGAAACGGCTCCTCGCGTACCGGGTTTCCGTAGGCAAATTCGTGCAGCGATGACTTGCCTAACAGGACGGCGCCAGCTGCGCGGAGATTCTCGTATACCGTTGCGTTTTCCACCGGCACCCAGTCCAGCAAAAGCCTCGAGTGTGCGGTCGTGCGTATGCCTCGGGTCCACACAATGTCTTTAAGCGCTATCGGAATTCCATGCAGTGGCCCGCGATACGCCCCCGCGCGAATCTCGCGCTCGGCTATTGCAGCGTCCTTGAGTGCCTGGTCGGCGGTGACGGTGATGAAGGCATGCAGGCGCCCATCAAGCGACTCGATACGGTCGAGGCATTCACGCGTGAGGCGAAGAGGCGAAAGCTCACCGGCACGAACACGCTGC
>JANXRI010000127.1 GCA_025353085.1 Betaproteobacteria bacterium | reverse complement strand
CGAAATTCTCGCCAACAGCTACAAACCGTTTGCGTGCGGCGTGGTCGCGCATCCGGTCATCGATGCGTGCATTCAGTTACGTAATGAAAACAAATTGCGCCCGACGGATATCCAACACGTCGCGCTAAATGTCAGTCCGCGTGCGCTCGAACTCACGGGCATCAAGGCGCCGCCCAACGGCCTCAAATCAAAATGGAGTATTTATCATTCGGCGGCGGTCGCCCTGGTCGATGGCGCGGCCGGCGAGCATCAATATAGCGATGCGCGCGTCAACGCACCGGAAGTTGTCGAGCTGCGCGCGAAAATCACCGCGAGCGCCGATGCTCAGCTACCGGAGATTGCCGCGCATGTCGCGATCACACTCAAGAACGGAACGGTGCTCGACAAACGCATCGAGTGCGTCGTCGGCAGCGCGGAAAATCCGATGAGCGACCGCGATCTTGAAGCAAAGGTGCGCGGGTTGGCAGACGGCGTCTTGCCCGTAGCGCAAACGAATGCATTGATAGCGCTAACCTGGCGAGTCGCCGAGCTCGCCGACGTTGCCGAGCTTGCGCGCGCAGCCGCGGCGCAATGAGCGTTCACACGAAATGTCTTGGCCCGGCGCTGCTCGCGATAATAATGTTCAGCGCGGGCATCGCAGGCGCGCAACCTTATCCCGGCAAGCCGATTCGCATCATCGTGCCGCTCGCGGCCGGCGGCACCGGCGACACGCTCGGCCGGCTCGCTGCGGACACGCTTGCCGCTGCATTCGGCCAGCAAGTCGTCGTCGACAACCGCCCGGGCGCCAATGGAATTATAGGTGTCGATCTCGTCGCCAAGGCAACGCCCGACGGCTATACGCTCGTTTCGGCATCGACCGGCAACGTCGTGATCAATCCCGCGCTGTACGGCGCGAAGCTGCCGTTCAACGCGGAGCGCGATTTGGTCCCGATCACGCAGATCGCGACCGGCACGTCGGTCGTGATCGTTCATTCGTCGTTTGCCGCCAAATCAATCGGCGAGCTGATCGCGCTCGCGAAAGCGAAGCCCGGCGCCATCAACTATGCATCGTCGGGCACCGGCTCGGCGGTGCATCTGGGCACCGCGCTGTTTGAAAGCATGGCGGGCATCCGCATGACGCACGTGCCGTACAAAGGCAGCACGCCGGGGCGCGTTGCCGTACTAGCGAGCGAAGCGGATTTGATGTTCGACGGATTGCTGCCGACACTGCCGCTGATCAAGGCGGGCAAGCTGCGTGCCCTTGGCGTCACATCGATCAAACGCTCAAGCGTGGTTCCCGACATCCCGGCGATTTCGGAAACACTGCCCGGCTATAGCGCGGACACCTGGTATGGTTTGTTCGCACCGCGTGGCACGCCGCGCGAAGTGATCCAGAAAATTCACAGCGCGATGGCGAGAGCTCTGGCCGCGCCGGAGACACGCGCAAAACTTGTTGCGCAGGGCGCGGAACCCGCGGGCAATACGCCCGACGCATTCGCTGTTTTCATAAAGTCTGAAAATGCAAAATGGGGCAAGGTCGTGCGCGACTCGGGCGCCAGGCCCGAGTGAACGTAAGCGCGCACGCGCGACGCGTCAGTCATAATGAACGCTTCCCGGGACGACGAAAGAGCACGATGAAAATTTGGCAGCTTATCGGTGCGGCCGGCTTTGCACTGGGCACTTTGCAGGCCGCAGCGCAAACGTATCCGACCAAAGCGATCCGTCTGATCGTGCCGTGGGCGCCCGGTGGCAACGTCGACATCACCGCCCGCATTATCGGCGCGGCGCTGAGCGAATCGCTCGGGCAGATTGTCGTGGTGGACAACCGCGCGGGCGGCGGCGGCACGATAGGCGCGAGCATGGCCGCCAAGGCCGCGCCTGACGGTTACACCTTGCTGATGGGATCGAGCGGTTCGATTACCGCCGGACCAGCAGTGTATGCAAACATGCCGTTTGATCCGGTCAAGGATCTCGCCGCAATCAGTATGGTGCAGATCGTGCCGATGGTTCTTGAGGTTCACCCGAAAGTCGCTGTCAGCAATCTAAAAGAATTGATCGCTCTCGGCAAAGAACGCCCGGGCAAGATCACGATGGCTTCATCGGGCACCGGCAGCTCGAATCATCTGGCGATCGAACTCTTCAACACCATGGCCGGCGTGAAATTCATCCATGTGCCGTACAAAGGCAGCGGCCCGGCACTCGCGGAGTTGGTCGGCGGACAGGTCGAAACCATGGTCGATCAGCTGAGTTCGTCGATCGGGTTCCTGCGCGAGGGGCGGTTAAAGGCGATTGCCGTTACGACCAGCGTGCGCTCGTCTGTGATGCCCAACATCCCGACGCTCGACGAATCAGGATTGCGTGGCTTCGAAGCCAATACATTCACCGGTATATTGGCGCCGGCCGGGACGCCACCGGCGGTTATCGACAAGCTTCACGAACATATCGTGCGAGCGCTGCGCACGACGGCGGTCAAAGAAAAATTTAAAAACCTGGGCGCTGAACCGCAGGAAAAATCGGTGCGCGAATTCAGCGAATTTATACGCACCGACCTGCAGAAATGGAAAAAGGTCGGCGCGGCCGCCGGCGTCAGAATCGAATAACGAAAGACCTAAGAGGGGGAAAACAATTGGATAAGGTAACCACGCAACTACGCAAACTGTTGGCCGGACCGGGCTGTCTCGTCGCGCCTGGCGTCGCTGACGGACTCGCCGCGCGGCTCGTCGCGCAGGCCGGCTTCGAGGCGGCCTACATGACCGGCTTCGGCACCAGTCTCACGCGACTCGGGATGCCTGACGTCGGCCTGTTAACAGCGACGGAAATGATCGACAACGCGAGCCGCATCGTTGACGCGTGCGAGTTGCCGGTCGTCGCCGATGCCGACACCGGCTATGGCAATCCAATCAACACGCGCCGCACAATTCGCGACTATGAAAAAGCCGGTGTCGCCGGCGTGCACATCGAAGACCAGGCCTGGCCGAAGCGCTGCGGCCATCTCGCGGGCAAACGCGTGATACCGACCGCCGAAATGGTCGCCAAAATTAAAGCCGCGTGCGATGCGCGCCGCGATCCCGATTTCGTAATCATCACGCGCACCGATGCGATTGCGATCGAAGGACTAGATGCCGCACTCGAGCGCGGCGAGCGCTATCGCGAAGCCGGCGCGGACGTGTTGTTTATTGAAGCGCCGGTGGGACGCGCTGAAGTCGAGCGCGTAGCCAAACATTTCAAGGGCGTGCCACTGCTCTATAACATGGCGGCCAGTGGCAAGACACCGGATCTGCCGGCCGATGAACTTGGCAGGCTCGGTTTTCGCATCGCGATTTATCCGAACTGGATCATCCTCGCGGCGATTCCGGCGATGCAGAACTTGCTCGCTGAATTAAAAAGCAAGGGCTCGATCGCGCACATGCGCGACAAGGTCGCCACCTTCAAGCAATTTACCGAAGTCGCCGGCCTGCCGGAAATCATGGAACTCGAAGAGCGTTACGGCGTGCCTGAAGGCCAACGCGCGGGGCTTTGAACTGCTTGGCCGCTGACTCCGCGACCCACGGCCCCGCTGCGTCTGAGGTCGATCTACGATATATACAATTAGAGTAATGTTATATATCATTGAGTAAATTTACTCAATGATATACTCATGCCCTACTCGCGACGCCACGTAACGCTTCTATCCGCAAGACTGGCTGAACCCGTCAGACTAATACAAATACTTGCCGGCCCACGGCAGGTTGGTAAGACCACGATCATCCGGCAGCTTCTGAACGACAAAAAAACCGCGAGCTACACCTTTGTCGCGACGGATCAGCCCGTCGAATCCATAGATTCCGCCGGGCCTCAGCCCCAGGCAATACTGGCGGAAACATCGCCGACCGAACGTACGCTAATTCAAATATGGGAGCGTTCCCGCGTTGCGGCGAAGAAATATGATGGCGCTTACGTTCTTGTTATCGATGAGGTACAGAAGATTCCACGGTGGTCGGCAGTCGTAAAGGGGCTATGGGACGCCGACCGTGCGAACGGCCTCAACATGCACGTTATCCTGTTGGGTTCTTCCCCGCTATTGATTCAAAAGGGCTTAACGGAAAGTCTCGCGGGCCGCTATGAACTCATGTCGGTTACGCATTGGTCGTTAACCGAAATACAGGACGCATTTGGATACTCGCTGGAACAATATCTCTATTTCGGCGGATACCCCGGCGCCGCGCAATTTATTGACGACGAAGAGCGCTGGCGGCGCTACATCATTGCGTCGTTGATTCAACCCAATATCGAAAATGATATCTTGCAAATGACGCGGGTGGAAAAGCCGGCATTACTAAAGCGATTATTTGAATTGGGCAGCCGCTATTCGGGACAAATCATTTCATATACGAAACTCCAGGGCCAATTGCAGGACGCGGGGAATACGACGACGCTCGCGCACTATCTTGATCTGTTGTCGCAGTCAGGATTGTTGACCGGGTTGAACAAGCACGCCGGGCAGGTGGTCAGGCAACGTGCATCAAGCCCTAAGATGATGGTGCTCAATACCGCCCTGATGACGGCCGGGTCAAATTACTCGTTTGCACAAGCGCAAGCAGACAGAAATTTCTGGGGCAGATTAGTTGAGAGCGCGGTTGGTGCGCACCTGATCAACACCGCAACCGAAAATTGCGCTATCCAATATTGGCGAGAAAGCCCGCACGAAGTCGATTTCGTAATCTCGCAAGGAAAGCGGCTCACGAGCATTGAAGTCAAAAGCGGAAAGACAACCAGCCATGCATCCGGCCTAAAAGCATTGGCGGAAAACTTTAAGGTGACCCGCCAAATAATCGTCGGCGACGTGCAAGATGCCGACGTGTCACTCTCAGAACTGTTATCGAGCCCAACCAGTCACTGGCTGGAAGCTGCGAAAGGCTCGCGATCTTGATCGTTTCGCGCACCTGCACTCGACATCAAGACGGCGGCGCTCGCACCGTCCCCACGACCACCGACCTGCAAGACCTGCGCGGATTGTATGCATATGTCTTGCTCGGTGATCCCGGCTCCGGCAAATCCGCAGCGTTCGAGCAGGAGGCGCAAGCGTCAGGATCAACGCCGAAAAGCGCGCGCGATTTTGTTACCTATAGACAAATTCCGGAGCAATGGATTGATAAGCCCATTTTCATCGATGGTCTTGATGAAACACGCGCCGGCACCAGCGATGGCCGAAGCATTCTCGATGCAATCCGAAAAAAACTGGCCGAACTGGAACGCCCGCGCTTTCGTTTGTCCTGTCGCGCGGCCGACTGGTTAGGTGCGAGTGACAGCGAAGCACTCAAATCGCTGGTGCCGAACAGTGCAGGCATTGAGGTATTTCAACTTGATCCGCTGACTGATGAGGACATTACAAAAATACTGACGATGAACCACGGCATCGTCGACGCGGCAGATTTCATCTGGAAAGCCGAGCAGTTTCGGCTTTCGGATCTATTGAGAAATCCCCAAACCCTCTCCATGCTCGCGAAGGCTGTTGGAACGCAAAATAATTGGCCAACAAGCCGCCTGCAAATGTATCGGCTCGCGTGCAAACAATTATTGACCGAACCGAACATTGAACATCAGGCCGCGAAGAAAAAAACGCGCTCCACTGATGACGACTTGCTGGACGCCGCCGGCTATTTGAGCAGTATCTGTTTAATCGCGGATGTTCCCGCTTTAACACTGTCGCCATCAGAGAACGTCAACGCGCTGGGTGTTCACGAAATCATCAATCACGAGCAGCTTCCATTGATCGAATGCCTTGAAACCCGCTTGTTTCAATCAATCGGCAATACCGGATTTGCGCCTGCGCACCGGACGATTGCCGAGTATCTGGCGGCGCGGTTTATTGCTAGAAAACTGGACACGGGCTTATATCTAAGCCGGGTGCTTGCGCTGATTTGCGGCGCGGACGGCGGCGTTGTGACCGGACTGCGCGGATTGCATGCATGGCTGGCGGCATGCACAGAAGCTCAACGTGGCAAGTTGATTGAATCCGATCCGCTGGGCGTATTGTTGTACGGCGACGCCAAGGGCTTCCGTCCGAACGATAAGACAGAGTTGCTGCAAGCCTTACATCGCGATCCGGAACAATTAAGCAGCGTACGTTGGCAGGAATGGGGCATTCGACCATTTGCCAGCCTTGCAACACCGGACATGGCCGCCGAGTTTGAACGTATTCTTCGTTCGCCGTTGCGCGAGCGCTCAGATCAGACCGTGGCCGATTGCGTCGTCGCGGCGCTCCACTATGGCGATGCGTTACCGCAATTGGAGCCAACTCTCCTGCAAGTCGTGCGCGACGATACCTGGTGGGGTGAAGTGCGCAAGCAAGCGCTGCGGGCTTACCTCAAAAATTATTCCAACGATGCCGGCGCGGGACTCCAATTGCTGGGCGACATTCAAAGCGACCGCGTAAAAGACAGCGACGACTGTCTCCTGGGAATTTTGCTCGGGCGACTATACCCACAGCACGTTGGTCCTGCTACGGTCCTCCAGTATCTACATGCACCGAAGAAGGAAAGTTATTTTGGTGATTACTCGGCGTTCTGGACGCATGAGCTGCTCGCGCAAACGCCTGATGAACGCCTTGAGGAATTGTTGAATGTGTTTTGCGGCAACGTCACTGCCCGGAACAATAGTCATTTCCGCAACTACTGGACGCCCGCGAGCGGATTGCTTGCCAAGGGGTTGAAGACTCTTGGCGACGCTACAAGCGACACGACAATTTTTGAGTGGCTTGGTATTTGTCTGGGCGAACACAATGCTGTTCACCTCGAAGAGCGAGACAAAAATTTTGTGCACGCGTGGTTTGCCGAACGCCCCAACCGATACAAAGGCGTGCTGCGAACTGCACTCGAGAAATTTCCGAGTTCCAGACCTGGTATTCACGATGCGCAATCGCGTCTGCTCGGTGCTCCGCAACCGAAAGACATTGGAATGTGGTGGTTGTCGCAAGTAGACAAGGCACCCAATCAAGAAGCTGCGGAGGCCTATTTCATCAATGCCGTGTGGGTAGACGACGGCGGACGACTGCATGGAGGAACTTCGATCGAATATCTAGAAAAGTGGGCGGCACAACGACCGGACTTTAGTGAACTGCTGCCCAAGCGACTTACCTGCAACTTGGAACATCATGAATGGCGTCTAAAAGAAGTGAATCGCAAACGAAAGCACGCCACGGATCGTGCGGCCCGCGCCGCGGAATTTCGGGCGAACCTGCCCAAGTTGCGCGATAACCAGGCATCTGTGCAGACACTCTACACACTCGCGGGTACATATTTCGGACATTACTACGATGTTCATGGTGATACGCCGTTGGTGCGTCTGCAAGACCTGCACAACAATGACGCTGAATTGGTGGATGCTTCAATTGAAGCGCTGAAAGGTTCTCTGTTACGCACCGACCTTCCGTCCGTCGAAGAGATGATCAAATCAGATCAACAGGGAAAAAGATATCTCCTGAGCTTGGTAATTCTGGTCGGCATCGAATTGCTGTTCGAAAGCGATCCGGTGAAGCTCTCTACGCTGTCAGATGAAGTCTTGCTGAAGTCGCTGGTCAGTCGCTATACCTATGGTTCAGACAATGAGCCCGCATGGTTTGAACACCTGGTGAAAATTCGGCCTGAGCTTGTCGCAGAAGCATGTGTTGCCTATGTGCGCGGATGTTTGAAAGCGCGCAAAGAATACGTTCATGGCATACACCGCCTCGCGCAGGACGATGTCTATGCCGGCGTCGCGAAAATAGTTGCACCGATTTTGCTGGAAGACTTTCCGCGACGCGCGGGTCTCAAGCAGTTGTCGATTCTTGAATATCTGCTCAAAGCTGCGGTGCGTTATATGCCCAAGCCACAGCTTGAGGCCTTAATCTCCGCGAAACTAAAGCGCGGCGGTCTGGATGTCGGGCAACACATTTACTGGATGACATTGGCGCTGATCATGCGCCCGAACACCTATGAGACAAAGTTCCGGCGCTACATTGGCGGCAGCCAAATTCGTATTGGCCATCTCGGGGAATTTTTGCATGGTGGCAGTGGTGCCATCCGCGCGGCTCACGCGCTTACCGCCGGCAGTTTGGAATTGTTTATCGAGCTATTGGCCCCAAGTTGCCGCCCGGAGCGTCCGGTCGGCGCATACACCGTGACGCCGGACATGAATCGTGCCGATTTGGTAAGGATTTTTATCAAAAAACTCGCCGCTATCGGCGATGAGGCAGCAACCAGCGCACTGGAGCGACTGGCGGGTATCCCGGCTTTGCATCATTGGGTGGAAGAACTGCGCCACGCCAGGAATGCGCAAAGAGTCGTACGTCGCGATACCGGTTTCGTGCATCCCAACCATGCTCAGGTTAGCGCGACGCTATTTCAGGGCGTCCCTGCCAATGCCGCCGATGTATTCGCTATCGTTAATGAAGTGTTGCTGGACCTTGTGCGAGAAATGCAAAGCCACGATCTTAATGTTTACCGGCATTACTGGAATGAAGATGCGCACGGTCGGCTGCTGGATGCAAAGCCCGAAGAAAGCTGTCGCGATGCCCTCGCGTTTCTGCTGCGGGAAAGGCTTAAGCCCTACTCAATCACCTGCGACACCGAGGCGCATCACGTCCACAACAAGCGTTCCGATATATGGTGCGTGTACTCGTCTTACGGAATTCCAATCGAGATTAAGCAAGATAAGCATCGCGATCTCTGGCGTGCGATGACTGATCAACTGATGGCTAAATATTCAATTGATCCTAGAGCGCAAGGGCACGGTATTTACGTTGTACTGTGGTTTGGGGCAACGCAAATCCCGCCGCCACCCAGCGGTGCCAAGCCAAGAACTCCAGAGGAGTTGGCGCGTAGACTCCAAGAGCAACTTACGCCGGAACAGCGAAGACTTGTATCGGTTTACGTACTCGATTGTTCGAAATCGTAATCACGTAAAGAAGTCCGTAAACCGTATTTAGTCCGCGCGCACGTTGGCCGCCTTGGCGACCGCGGTCCAGGCCTCGATCTGCTTGCGGACGAACACGGTGAATTCCTCCGGCGTGCTGCCGGCAACATCCATGGCGATCGAGTCGAATCTTTCTTTCACGTCGGGTCGCCGCAGGATGGCATTGATGTCCTGGTACAGCTTGTTGACGATGCGCGCGGGCGTTTGCGCGGGCGCGTGCAAGCCGTGCAGCGAAATTGCTTCGTATCCAGGCAGCACGCTCGCGAGCGCCGGTACGTTCGGCAGCCGCGGGCTCGGCTGCGCGCTGGTGACCGCGAGCGCGCGTATCTTGCCCGCGCCGATCTGCGCGAGCGCGGTGGACACGGAAACCATCGTGTAGTCGACTTCGGCGCCGACCAATCCGACCAAAGCCGGCGCGCCGCCTTTGTAATGCACGGGCACCGTACTGACGCGCGCCATCAAATTCATCTTCTCGATAAAAAGATGCGGCGACGAACCTATCCCCGACGAGCTGTACTTGATCATGCCTGGCCGCGCACGCGCCTGTTCGATCAGGTCTTTCACGCCAGCCGCGCCTGATCCGGCCGGCACGAGCAGCACCAGCGGGAACGACACGATCTGCGTCACGTGGGCGAAATCGTTCGCCGGGTCGTACGGCAACTTGGCGTAGAGTCCGCCCGCGACAACATTGGGACCGAAATCGCCAACGAACAACGTGTGGCCATCGGGTTGCGCCTTGACCACCTGATCGGCCCCTATGGTGCCACCCGCGCCCGCGCGATTGTCGACGACGACGTTATGCCCCCAAATCTCGGTGAGTTTCTGTGCGACGATGCGCGCGACGGTGTCGTTGGAACCGCCCGCGGTGTAGCCGACGACGAAACGCACGGGCTTCGTTGGATAGTCCTGCGCGTGGGGAGACGCCGTGGCTAGCATCATCGTCACGGCGCAGAGCGATATTGCGACTTTATTCATTTGCATGGCGTCATTCCGCGCGCACGTTGGCGGCTTTGGCAACACCCGTCCACAGTTCGATTTGGTTCTTCATGAACGTGGTAAATTCCCGCGGCGTATTACTCGCAACCACATCCATGCCCAGGCTGTCGAAGCGTTCCTTGACGTCGGCGCGTTGCATCACCTTGGCGACTTCCTGCTGCAATTTCGCGACGAGCGCGGGCGGCGTTTGCGGCGGCGCATGCAATCCGTAGAACGACACCGCGTCGTAGCCCGCGAGCGTATCGCCGATCGGCGGCACGTTCGGCAGGCGGGCGACCGGTTTTGCGCTGGTCACGCCGATGGCACGGATTTTCCCGGCGGCGAGCTGCGCGAGCGCGGTCGACACCGAGACCATGCTGAAGTCGCCTTCGCCCGAAACCAGCCCGACCAATGCGGGCGCGCCACCCTTGTAATGTATCGGCGTGGTCGTGACTTTCGCCATCAGGTTGATCAACTCAATGAACATATGCGGCGACGTGCCGACACCCGACGAACTGTAGACGAGCCCGCCCGACTTCGACTTGGCCTGCTCGATCAGGTCTTTCACTCCGGCCAGCGGAGAAGCCGCGGGCACCAGCAACACGAGCGGGAACGACACCATCTGCGTGACATGCGCGAAACCGGCGAGCGGGGCGTACGACAATTTCGCGTAGAGACTGCCGGCAAGTACGTTGGGGCCGAAATCGCCGACGAATATCGTGTAGCCGTCGGGCAGCGCCCGCACGACCATGTCGGCGCCTATGGTGCCGCCGGCGCCGGTGCGATTGTCCACCACCACGTTCTGGCCCCAGCTATCGGTGAGTTTTTTCGCGACGATGCGCGCGAGCGTGTCGCTCGCGCCACCGGCGGCGAAACCAACCACGAAACGCACCGGCTTCACCGGATAATCTTGCGCATGCAGCGGGGCCGCGCAAGCAATACCCAGCACTACCGCAAATCCGGCGATTTTCATTTCCGACTCCTCCTGCCACAAAACCGCGCCGACAAAATTACTTTGGTTTCACCTCAACGCCCGCGATGGCTTCCATCGGCAGCACGACCGCGGCCACGTCCTTGTCGCCGTGCCCGAGCCCGCGCGCTTCCTGATACATCTGCTGCGCGACCGTCGGCAGCATCAGGCGCACGCCGTATTCCTTCGCCGCGTGGATCGCGCATTCGAGGTCCTTGATGATGCCTTCGATGGTGTAAGCGGCGCCAAACTTGCGCGGCAGAATATAGTTCGGCACCGCGCGCTCGAGTGAATTGCTCTGCCCTGAACTGACCCTCAGCACATCGAAGAGCCGCTGCGGATCGAGCCCCAGCTTGGTGCCCAACACCATCGCCTCGGCGACCAGCACATGGTTGGTGCCCGTCAGTATCTGGTTGCAAATTTTGGCCGAGACGCCGCAGCCGACGCCGCCCATGTGAAAGATTTTCTTGCCCAACACGTCAAACAGTGGGCGCATTTTGTCGACTGCCGCGGTGTCGCCGCCTATCATGATGCTCAATGTGCCGGCTTCGGCGCCATCCGGCCCGCCCGAAATCGGCGCGTCGAGCAGCGTCACGCCTTTTTCCGCCAGCGCCGCCGCGATGCGCCGCGTGGTCATCGGGTCGACGGTCGCGGTATCGATGAAGATCTGCCCGCTGCGCGCGCCGTGAATTGCGCCTTGGTCGCCGAGATAAATCGCTTCGCTCTGCGCGGGCGTCAACAGGCACGTGAACAACACATCGACCTTCTGTGCGACATCCCGCGGCGTAGCGCCTGCCTGCGCGCCGGCCGCGACCAACTTTTGCACCGCGCCCTGACTGCGGTTGTAAACGCTAAGCGCGTGGCCCGCATTGATCAGCCGCTGCGCCATCGGCAATCCCATGCGTCCCAATCCTATGAAGCCGATTTTCATATGCGCTATTCCCACAAGGCTTTAGGCAATGGCAGTCCCGCCAGATCATCGGCGCTTAATGCGCCGGCGGGCGCTATGCCCATGCCTTCGAGTACGGCCGCAAGCTGGCGCACGTGCTGCGCCGAATGCCACGTCTGGCGTTCGAGAAAATCGCGCAGCGGCTGCGCGCCGGTGAACGTCTTGACTTCACGGCTGCACGACTGGTCCGTCTGCCCTTGCCACCATTCGCTTAAACGCATCTTGACCGTTTCGCCGTAAACGGCGACGTCATCGCCGCTACGCACCGTGGGTGGCGGCATTTCCATCGAAATCGACGCCCAGTCTTCAACACCGTTCACGGCCGTTTCAAGAAAGGCGTGCCCGATGCGCATCACGTGGTATCCCATGTGCAGTACCGATTGATCGCGCGTTTCGATGATGCGTTGGGCCAGGCGCGCCACGGGGAACTGGCGGATGTAGCGCTGCGCGGCGGACAACACGGTCAACCACTTCTTCATGAGTTCGTCGGGGCCAAGCTTCACTTCGCGAAAGTGCTGAATGCCGACAAACTTCGCGACATCGGCGATGACCTGGCACATGACATACTCTTTGCCGCGCGCGAGAGTCGGAATATGCCGCACGCCCAGCGCATGCAGTCGCGCGCGTCCGCCCGGATGGTTCACCACGTCGACGATCTCGACGTCGACATTATTTTGCGAAAGAAACTCTTTCGTCTTCAGGCAGCTGCTTCATCCGGGCTGCAAAAAAAGCGTGTAGCGCTCGGCGGTGGCGGTGGTCATGCGCGTTACTCCGGTGCGGTTACTGGCGTGCGGTGATGCCGAGCATGCGGCGCGCGGCGGCGGGTGTTGCCACCGGCCGGCCGAAGGTTCGCGCCGTCGCGGACCATTGCTCGACCATTTCCGCGTTGTTGCGCGCGAGTTCGCCGGGCCGCACATAGACGTGGTCTTCCATGCCCGTGCGCACGTGTCCGCCGTCAGTGAACGCCGCCATCTGGAAGCGCAGAAAGGTCTCGAAGTCGGAGGTCTGGCACGACACCGACCATTCCGATTCCGGCGGCAAGCGCGATACCAGTATGGGCAGCATGCGCACGTCGAGCGGAATGCCGCCGGGCACGCCGAACACAAGCTGCACGTGATACGGCGGCTTGACGAGTCCCTCCTTGACGAATGCAGCGAGCATATCGAGGTGACCGGTATCGAGCACGTCGATTTCGGGTTTGACGCCCAGCTTCTGCATGCGCACGGCCATTTCGCGCAAATACGATGGCCGGTTGTCGTAGAGCCGCGCCCCGAGATTGATCGGCCCCAGATCGAGCGACACCAACTCTTCGCCGACCTCGGCCACGCGCAGCCGCTGCTCGTGGTTCGCGTGTCCGCCATCGTCGCCCGCCGACAGGCTCAGCACCGCATCGCAGCCAGTCGCACGGATGCGATCGACGGTGTCGCGATAGGCGGCGATGTCGCTGCTGGTGGTTTCGTCGGCCAGCCGCGCGTGGATGTGCACGATGGCCGCACCCGCGCGCCAACATGCGACAGCGTCATCCGCCACGGCTTGCGGCGTCACGGGATGGTGCGGCGTTTTCGCGCGCGCCGGCGCACCGCCGGTGACGGCCGCGCAGATAATCAAGGGTTGCAATTGGTCTGGAAGGGTATCAGTTCGACAACACGCAATGTCGCCAATGTTATGATGTCTTGTCAAGTGATTTCACCCGAAAGAGGGCCGTCGATGCCTGCCACCATTGCGCAAAAAATTCTTGCCCGTGCCGCGGGCAAACAGCACGTCGCTGTCGGCGAGATCGTGACCACACGCGTCGATCTGGCGATGGCGAACGATTTCACCACGCCGCTCGCGTTGAAGCAGTTCCACGCGGCGGGCGCATCCAAGGTGTTCGATCCCGACAAGATTTGCGTCATGGCGGGACGGCATATGCCGTTTCGCGACATCCAGCTTGCGACCGCGGTCGAAGCGTTGCGCATTTTTTGCGAGCAACAGGGCATCAAGCATTTTTACGCCAATTGCGAAGGCATGGACCACGCGCTGGCGCCGGAACTGGGCCTGATCCGGCCGGGGATGCTGATCATGAATGCGGATTCGCATGCCTGCACCGCCGGCGCGCTCGGCGCGTTTTCCATCCCGATGGGATCGACCGATATCGCATACGTGTTCGCGTTCGGCGAGTCATGGCTGCTGGTGCCGCCGACGATACGCGTTCGCTATACGGGCAAGCCCGGACCCTACGTGACCAGCAAGGATTTCATACTGGCGACGCTGAAAGAGCTGGGCGTGGACGGCGCGCGCTACAAGGCCATCGAGTTCTGCGGCGACGCGCTCGCGCACCTCGATCCGGATGAGCGCTTCACCATCGCCAACATGGCGATCGAGATGGGCGCCAAGACCGGGGTCATGGAGCCGGATGAGAAAACCGAAGCGTACGTGCGTGCCCGCACGCAGAGCGCCTACGACGTGGTACGCAGCGACCCCGACGCGGAATTCGAATCCACACTCGATATCGATGTGGGCAATATGACCCCACTCGTCGCGAAACCGTTCCTGCCGAGCAATGTCGTGCCGGCGAGAGAATTACGCAGGACCAAGGTCACGCAGGTCAATATAGGCACCTGTACCAACGGTCGCATGGTGGATCTCGAGCAGGCGGCCCAGGTGCTGCGCGGGAACAAAGTCGCCAAAGGCGTGCGCCTAGCGATTACGCCGGCGACCCAGACGATTTATCGCGAAGCCCTGAAGTCGGGCCTCCTGGAAATTTTCGTCGACGCGGGCGCCACCGTAAACCCGCCGGGCTGCGGGCCATGCGCGGGCATCCACATGGGAGCGTTGACCGCCAATGACGTATGCGTCGCGACCCACAACCGGAACTTCCGCGGCCGCATGGGTCATCGCGACGCCCAGATTTATCTCTCCGGTGTTTACGTCGCCGCAGCGACCGCGGTGGCGGGCGCGATTGTCGATCCACAGGAGGTGCTGCAATGATATTCACCGGGCGCATACATAAATTCGGCGATCACGTCGATACCGACGTCATCATCCCGGCCACATTGCTGAGCAACACCGATCCCCAGGTACTCGGCCGCGGCTGCTTCTCGGAAGTGTTTCCGGGATTCGCGGACCGAGTTAAGCCGGGTGACCTGATATTCGCGGGCGAAAATTTCGGCTGCGGCAGTTCGCGCGAACATGCGCCCATCGCCATCAAAGGTGCCGGGATTTCCTGCGTGGTCGCAGCGAGCTTTAGTAGGATTTTTTATCGCAGCGCGATAAACATCGGATTGCCCATCGCTATCTGTCCCGCCGCGATCGCGCACGCGGAAGCCGGCGCGGAAGCATCAGCGGATCTGGGTGCCGGCAAGATAACAGTCGCCGGCAAGTCCTACTCGATTCCGCCGTTTCCGCCTGAATTGATCGCGATACTCGATAGCGGCGGATTGGTGCCGTTCATGGAGCAGCGCTTGAAGCGCGAACGTCAAAGCGGCGTCCGCGCCTAGGTCGTCGCCCACGCGCCGTCGATCGGCAGCGACACGCCGGAAATGTTCGCCGCCGCGTCGCTGCACAGAAATACGCCGAGTGCTGCAACCTCGGAAGGCATGATGGGGCGGCGACTCGGCTGGCGGATATCGACCAGCTCGCGTATTGCTTCTTCGCGCGTCTGTTTTTTCTCCGCCATCTGGCGTGCGATCTGGCCTTCCGCATGCGGCGTCAATACCCACCCCGGCGCAATCGCATTGCAGGTGACACCCGTC
>JANXRI010000070.1 GCA_025353085.1 Betaproteobacteria bacterium | reverse complement strand
TGCGTGCTGAGCAAACTGCACGACATCGAAGCCGGGCGGGAAACGCTTGGCTTCGACTGCCGCAGGCGCACCGCCGCCGAAGCCGGTCGACATGTCGTTGCGGATGGTGGGCTCGTTCGCCGGAGCGCCGCCCGCGTATTGAAGCGGCGTTCGCGCCGTTTTCGAGCGGAACATGCGCAGTGCAAATATCACTGCCGCGGCAATGGCCAGCATCAACAATATGCTGCCGAACGCGCCACCGAAACCGTTACCCATAAACATGGAGGCAAGGCCGGCGCCGATGGCGAGGCCCGCCAACGGCCCGAGCCAACGGCTCATGCCCGACGGTTGCGGTGCAGGGGCTGCGGGTGTCGCGGTAGGTGCGGTCGGCGCCGCGGCTGGCGGCGTTGCCGAACGTTGCTTGCCAACGCTGGAGCCGCCGCCAAGGCGTTTCGCGTCAGCGTCGGTTATGAGGATGCCCAGGCTGAGTACGGCTACTATGACAGCGATCAATTTTGTATGCATATTTTCCTATGAGCTGAATTTGCAGCGAGATAAAAACGTAACCACTTTACAACGTTCAGCGCGTATTGTAGCAATAGCTCTGACTGCACTCATTAAACTTCGCAATCACATGAAATCGACGGGTGTTTTCGGCAAATAACGCGTGTTGGACGTTTTGGTTATCGATTAGTTGCACCTTTACCGTATTTGACCGGAACCGGTCTGTGCCGCGGTGATTTCGGCGAGTTCGGTGACATTCCAATCGCCCCGAAACCATGGACAGCCGCCGCGCGTGCAACGGCTGTTGTCCTGCCAGGTTGACTTGCTGTCGCTTCTGACCGGTCGACCCAACGCCGGCGCGTACCAATCGGTTTCCACGATTTGCGTTTCAAGCAAAAACCCATCCCAATCGCCTACATACGTCCGGCGTTGAATTTTTACGGTGTCATATGTGCCAGCGGGCACCGTGATACGTTCGTTGCCGAGCACCTGACCGTCGACTCGCACGCTATTGCGCCGGCCGGTCGCCGGGTCGACGGCATTCACGCGCGTCGACCACGAACCGTCCGCTCGATCGTCCGGCACGTAAACAGGCAAAGCCGTGCCAAATTCAAAATCACGCAATTGATCGTGTGAGGCGAGAGGATGGCGCAGCCAATTGCCGTTACCGGTATAAATCTCGGTACGCGCACTGCCAGCGCTCGGCGTATCTGTAGTTACCGCAACTTCGACGCGCTCCGCTTCGGCGCGTTCGACCCGGTAGCGAACCGTGCCGCGGACCTCGTTGTTATACCCGTTCACGACGCGATAGACGTACGCATCACCGGTTGCCGCGGCGGCGATGTCGGCAAAGAGGACGGTAGCGCCAATCAATAAGGATAATTTTGACATAGGGCCTCTCGTAGTTGGCTCATTGCGCGGGAGTTATAACCGGTAGCCGCGGTGCAGTGCGACTACGCCGGCACTCAGATTAAAGTATTCGACCCGTTCGAGGCCTGCTTGTTCCATCAGCCCCTTCAATTGTTCCTGGTCCGGATGCACGCGAATCGACTCCGCGAGATAGCGGTAGCTGTCGCTGTCCTTGGCGACGAGCTTGCCGAGCAGCGGCAGCACCTTGAGAGAATACGCGTCGTAAAGCGGTCGCAGCGGTTGCCACACGCGCGAAAACTCCAGCACCAGAAGGCGTCCGCCAGCCCGCAACACGCGGTGCATCTCGCTGAGCGCGCGGTCCTTATGGGTCATGTTGCGCAAACCGAAGGCAACGCTCACGCAATCGAAGTACGCGTCCGGGAACGGCAACCGTTCGGCATCGCACTGCACCGCCGGCGCCACCACACCTGCGTCCAGCATGCGGTCACGGCCGCGCACGAGCATTGCCGGATTGATGTCCGTCAACATGACTTCACCATGGGGCCCGACGCGGCGCGCAAACTGGATCGCGAGATCCGCAGTGCCGCCGGCGACATCGAGCACGCGTTGGCCGGGCCGCAGACCGCTTTGAGCGATCGTGAAGCGTTTCCACACGCGATGCAAGCCTGCCGACATCAGGTCATTCATGACGTCATAGCGAGCGGCAACGGAATCGAACACACCGGCTACGCGGCGCGCTTTTTCGTCCTCGGGCACCTTCTCGAAGCCGAAATCAGTGGTCTTGGTCATAGCGGGTTTATGCAGTTAAGCAGTCAAAGCGGCATAGCATACCGCGATTGGGTTCGCCTCACGCGCGGGTGCTGCATACGCTATTTTTTCGCGGCAGGCGCCGGCTTCCTGCAAACGTTGCAAATAATGGGACCACATGTCTGGCTGGTTCACGCCGTAATCGTAGAGGATCTCCCACGAGTAAATGCCGGTATCGTGGCCGTACTGAGAAGTACCGCTGGACGGCGTAGGTGCCGACCGGTTCAATTCGATTGATCGTGACGTCTTTTTTCCCCGACTGCAGCACTTCCTGCCCGGGCCCGTGGCCGCGCACTTCGGCGGACGGCGAGTAAGCGCGCAGAAATTCGCACGGCAGATTGAACGTCTTGCCGTCAGCGTAGGTGATTTCGAGCACGCGCGACTTCCGATGCAGCTTGATTTCGGTCGGCGTCGGCATGTGCGGGTCGCCTGCGGCCATGGGAGAGATATCCTTGCGGACATTTTCAGGATACGCATGGTAGCCGAGTTGGGCGGCGCGGAAATAACTCGCGCGCTGAACGTCGACAGATATGCGGCGCGTGGATGTCGTCCACCGCGTTAATTTTAGACCAAGGTCACCGTGCAGCGATCGAAATCGCTGCCTTTTTCAATGACGTTGAGCAGTTTGGCGACTTGTTTCTGTTCGCCGAACAGCTCGACGAAACGTCCGGGCTGATACCAGCCCGTCGGCAGAATCAGCGTCGCGGGCGTCGCGGGAACGGCCATTTCCGGCAGCAGCAGTGCGCGCTCGAAGCCGCTGATTCCGGAGGGTGCGTGAAAATTGGCCGGCCGCGCCGCGACGGCACGAGCAATGCCGGGGAACAGGCGAACTCCAACATGGAGATCGGAGGTTTCCTCGATGCGCAACCACTGGATGAGGCCAAGATAAAATAGTTTACTCGCGCCGCGACGGACTGCGACAAGCTGATTATGGCCGACGCGCAATGCCGCATCGGGCTCCCGCATCATGCACATGAAGCCCGAGTTACTTTGATTGACAAGTTCCCATGACTCGACCGCCGAGCTCTCCATCGAGGCCAGCGAACGCTCGGTGCGTTCGCTGATATGCCCGAACAACTGCATATCATGTTCTTCCTGGCGGGTGAGCATTGCACCCGGCACGCGGAAGGACCGGCCGCTGATGAAATAATGCGCGGCGTGGACGCCCATGCAGACCTGAGCCTTTTCCTCGACGATGTTGCGTTGCTCGCCACGGCCGGTGCCGGCGCGGCACCACTGGATGTAAAACAACATCAAAAGATTTTCGCAGCCTGGCTGGCGCGCGTCCTCACCAAGCCCCAGCATTAAAGGCGTCTGACCTTGCTTAAGCAACGTGATGTTCTGACGCAACGTGCGGCCGATCTGCTCGAGATCAAGATGGCGCTGCGTGGATACCGGCGCTAATTCTTCGCTGAACCGCGGCCCTGCACTGCCGGCAAGGTCAACGCTTAGCGCTGGAATCGCCGACGGCGGCAAAGGTCGTTCGTGCAAACTTACCTGGCTCGACCACTTTTCAACCCAGCGCGCGAGAAACCCCATCTGCCGCGCGGACAACGCAAAAGGATTGGCAAGCTCGGCCAGCAACGCCTGGCAGTATGCGGCGCAACAGGTAGAGTCCGCGTCCTGCCGGGTAAACGTATCGGCGACTACCGTGCGCGCAAAGTCGCTTTGTTCTGCAAACACGTAAAGCTCGTTTAGCGCTTTCCAATAGCGCGCCGGCACCTGACGGTAAATCCGGTAGTACTCGAACATGGCATTGGTCGTGTAGCGCAGGCAACGTAACACAATCAGGGCCCCGTGATTTCGCAGCGCGGGGTCGCCTTGAACGTGGGCGTCGCGGCAGACGAGGTAAGCGTCAGTCAGATTCTGCCAGAGGCCCAGAACCCGCATCCACAGGATTTCCTCGTTGGCATCGAGCGGCAACGCTTTTGCAGTGTATTTGGGCGCGAGTTCGCCTTGCACGAAATGAATAGGCTCCCGCAACGCCTCGAGCATGCGCAGCAGTTCCGCCGGCACAATGTCAGCTTGTCTGATCAGCACGACCTGTTCGGCCAGCAATCGTTGCGCCGATTGCAAGTTGGTCAGTGGCAGAGATTCGATCCAGCGCTTGCAACCTGCGCTATCGGTGAACTGCAATTGCGCCGCATTTAGCGACGGTGCGTAATTAGGCATTTAGGCTCGCTCCTTTAAGTGAGGTATCCACGCCATCTTTTGCCAGCCTTAAGTTGCAGGCTGGCCGCTACCGCCTTGCTGCGCGTCCCTGTGGATACATCGCATTGAATTCGTAGCTTAAACCTCTGCTTTCACAGCAGCAATTCGCGCCAGAAGAAGGCACAGTAGCCGACTCCGACTGCCCGTGTATGTGATGAAGGTCACGTCCACGCGGTATCTTGCATCGCATCGGACGTAATGCACGTTTTGCGGCCGACCGTTCAAAGCAACTCGGCGAGCGCAACCGTCAACCGTTCAACCATCATGCGGCAGGCTTGGGTGGTATTGGTGTGCGCCGGGCGCAGCTTTTCTCCCCATACCGGATTCGGAAAATGCGCATCGTTCTCGTCGCGCGGGATGATGTGCCAGTGCACATGCGGAGTCATGTTGCCCAAGCTCGCGAGATTGATTTTATACGGGTTCAGCACAATCCGTACGGCGCGTTCAACCGCCAGCACAACGCGCATGCAATGCTGCCGATCCGCCTCGCCAAGATCCGTCATTTCCTTGATATGCGTCTGCCAGATTACGCGGCAGAACCCCGCGTACCCGGCGTCGGCGACGAGCACGACGCGGCATTTGTCATCGCGCCACAATATTTCGCCGCCGTCACGCGAGCACAAGTCGCAGACCGCCGGCTGCGTTGTAGATGCGGCGGTCAGTGTGCGCTGGCCACTTTGGTCCGGGTCGCTCATGTCTAATCTGATTTTGCCGTTACTTCCGCGTACTCACAGCAATACGCGTTCGATGCCGCCGCGATTCGCTTTGGCGACATAGTCGGCCATCCAGTTGGCCCCGAGCAAGTGGCGCGCCATTTCGACCACAATGTAATCCGCGTCAGTGCCCGAGTCATTGTCGTAGCGCGCGAGGCCTTGCAGGCACGAGGGGCATGAGGTCAACACTTTAACCTGACCATCGAACCCATCGGCGCGTAAAGCCGCCGCACCTTTGCGCATTTCCTCTTCTTTGCGGTAGCGCACCTGGGTCGAAATATCCGGCCGCGTCACAGCGAGAGTGCCCGATTCGCCGCAACAGCGGTCATTGAGCGTCACTGGCGTGCCCATCAGTTGATTGACGACTTTTAGCGGCTGATGGGTTTTCATCGGCGAATGGCAGGGGTCGTGGTACATATAACGTACGCCGCGCAGTTGACCATTCACACCTTCCAGTTTGACGCCTTTTTCCAGCAAGTACTCGTGGATGTCCAGCAGCCGGCAACCGGGGAAAATTTTCGAGAACTCGTATTTCTGCAACTGGTCCATGCAGGTGCCGCACGACACGATCACGGTCTTGATATCGAGGTAATTAAGCGTATTCGCGACGCGGTGAAAAAGCACGCGGTTGTCAGTGCTGATTTGCTGGCCTTTGGCCGCATCGCCGGCGGCGGTTTGCGGGTAGCCGCAACACAGATAGCCGGGCGGCAGCACGCATTGCGCGCCGATTTCATACAGCATCGCCTGGGTCGCGAGTCCGACCTGGCTGAAAAGCCGCTCCGAACCGCAGCCCGGAAAATAAAACACCGCATCCGAATCGTCGTCGACTTTTTGCGGGTTGCGGATGATCGGCACGATCGTCGGATCTTCGATGTCGAGCAGCGCGCGCGACGCCTGCTTCGGCAGTCCGCCCGGCATCGGCTTGTTGATGAAATGGATGATTTGCGCTTTCAGCGCGGGCTTGCCGACGGTCGCCGGCGGCTGCCGCGTCTGCGCCTGCGCCAACCCCAAAGCCTTTACCGCGCGATGCGCGAGACGCTGCGCCTTGAAGCCCCAGTCGATCATCAGCTTGCGCGTCATCTTGATTGTGTTCGGGGCAGTCGCATTCAGAAAGAACATCGACGCCGCGGTGCCCGGATTGAATTGATGCTTGTCGTGGCGGCGTAGAAAGTTGCGCATGGCAATCGACACGTCGCCGAAGTCGATGTCGACCGGGCACGGATTCGCGCATTTGTGGCAGACAGTGCAGTGATCGGCGACGTCGCTGAACTCGTTGAAATGATCGAGTGAAATGCCGCGGCGCGTCTGCTCTTCATACAGAAAGGCTTCGATCAGCAAGGAGGTCGCGAGTATTTTGTTGCGCGGGCTGTACAGCAGATTGGCGCGCGGCACGTGCGTTGCGCAGACCGGTTTGCATTTGCCGCAGCGCAGGCAATCCTTGATCGAATCCGCGATACCGCCGATTTCCGACTGCTCGAGTATCAGACTTTCAGTGCCGAGCAGGCTGAAGCTCGGTGTGTATGCGTTAGTCAGATCAGCGCCGGCGAGCAGCTTGCCGCGGTTAAAGCGGCCGTGCGGGTCGACTTTTTGTTTATACGCGCTGAAGCTTGCGACCTGTGCTGCGTCGAGAAATTCGAACTTGGTAATGCCGATGCCGTGCTCGCCGGAAATCACGCCGTCGAGTGCGCGTGCGAGCTGCATGATGCGCGCGACGGTCTCGCCCGCTTCCTGCAGCATTTCATAATTATCCGAATTGACCGGGATATTGGTATGCACGTTGCCGTCGCCCGCATGCATGTGAAGGGCAACGAAAACCCGCGCGCTCAGTATTTCTTTATGGATCGCATCGCAGCGCTCACGCACTTTGTGGAAATGCAGCCCGCTGAATATGTCGGCGAGCGGTGCGCGCACTTCGGTTTTCCACGACACGCGAATCGTGTGATCCTGTAGCGCCATGAAAATGGTCTTCGGCGCGACGGCGCTCTGCTCGGTTTGGATACTCGCGGGCAGCGCGGCGAACGGAGCATCCAGGTTATCAGCGAGCCATTGCCAGCGCGCGCGCGTTTCGGCGAGCAGCGCACGCGCGCGCTCGAGCCGGTCGCCGATCATTTCAGCCGGCGTTACCGCGATCTCTGGCGGGTGCAGCGGCAGGTCGCCGCACACAAATTCGGACAGCGCGGCGAGCAGTTTCAATTTGTTGCTGAGGGACAACTCAATATTGAACCGCTCGATACCGTTCGAATAATCGCCGAGGCGGTCGAGCGGAATGACGACGTCTTCGTTGATCTTGAACGCGTTCGTGTGTTTGGAGATCGCGGCGGTTCGCGCCCGGTCAAGCCAGAACTTTTTGCGCGCGTCGCTGCTGACCGCAATAAAGCCTTCACCCGAGCGCGCGTTGGCAATGCGCACCACCTGCGAAGCGGCGGCGGCTACCGCGTTTTCATCGTCGCCGACAATATCGCCAACCAAGACCATCTTCGGCCGGCCGGCCCGTTTCGCTTTGGTGGCATAACCGACCGCTTGCACATAGCGCTCGTCGAGGTGCTCAAGACCGGCCAGAGTCGCCCGTGGATTGCTGCGAAGGGATTCGACGATTTCGACGATCGCCGGTACCGCCTCGCCGACCTGGCCAAAAAATTCGAGGCACACGGTGCGAATATGCGGCGGCATCTTGTGCAGAATGAAAGTCGCCTCCGTGATGATGCCGTCGCAGCCTTCTTTTTGCATACCCGGCAGGCCGCCGAGATATTTATCGGTCACGTCTTTGCCGAGCCCGCGCTTGCGAAATCCGCTGCCCGGAATTTCAAGAATTTCTTCCGAAAGGCGCGTCTTGCCGTCGATAGATAACCGCGTGATGCGAAAACGCGCCAGTGCGATGTCGTGAATTTTGCCAAGATTGTGATCGAGGCGTTCGACGTCCATCCATTCGGCGTCAGGCGTCACCATGCGCCAGCTCGCGAGATTGTCCAGCGCGGTGCCCCATAACACCGCCTTTTTGCCCCCGGCATTCATTGCAACATTACCGCCGATGCATGACGCATCGGACGATGTCGGGTCGCACGCGAATACGAGGCCCGCAGCTTCCGCAGCTTCCATCGCACGTTTC
>JANXRI010000065.1 GCA_025353085.1 Betaproteobacteria bacterium | reverse complement strand
AGCGCGAGGTGGCCGGACGTTCCATTGCCGGCCGATGCAAACACGAGTTGGCCCGCGCGTACTTTCGCCAGCGCAATTAATTCCTGTACAGAATTCGCGGCGACCGACGGATGCACGGCGAGTATGTTGGGAACCGTGATGCCGAGCGTGATCGCCGCAAAATCCCTGACCGGATCGAACTTGATGTCGCGATACAAACTGGGATTGATCGCGACCCCCGCTGCCACCGCGGTAATCGTATAGCCGTCCGGCACCGCGCGTGCCGTCATCTCATAGGCGATATTGCCATTCGCGCCAGCCCGATTGTCGATAACGATAGTCTGGCCGAGCGCTTGCGTTAGTCTGGGTGAGATAAAACGCGACAAGGTGTCAGCGGGGCCGCCGGGCGGCACTGCCACTATCATGCGTATCGGTTTGATCGGGTAGTCGACCGCCCGCACGTATTGCGAGGCCAGCGCGGCCGTTAACGCTACCGCTGCAAGCGCGCTTCGCTGCCGTAAAAGATGTTGTGTTTTTCCCTGCATTGCGCGCGCATTATCGCATTGCGCGTCCACCGTCGGGCCGATGCTATGATTGAGCGCACGAGATCGGAGGCCTCATCATGAGTGTTCCAGCACCGTCCAAAATAGTCAGCCTCGCCGAACTTGCCGCGCGCATCACCGACGGCACATCGATCGCCGTCGGCGGCAGTTTTCTGCATCGCGGCCCGTTTGCGCTGATGCGCGAACTCGTGCGGCAGAACAAGCGACGTCTCGACATCATCAAGCCCTCGCCGGGATACGACGTCGACATGCTGTGCCGCGCCGGTGCGGTGGCAAAAGTGCGTGCGGGCATCGTTGCGATGGAAGGCAATTTCGGTCTTGCGCGCTGGTTCAGGCAGGCGATCGAGCGCAAGGAAGCGCGCTTCGAAGAACACGCCTGAATGACGCTGGTCTCGGGGCTGCGTGCAGCCTCATACGGAATTCCGTTTCAGCCGGTGGCCGGCGTGTTCGGCAGCGATCTTGCAGTCATCAACGGATGGCAAACTGTCGCAGACCCTTACAGCGGGACCGAAGTCTATGTGATTCCCGCCATTCGGCCCGACGTTGCAGTCATCCACGTTAATGAAGCCGACGAACTTGGCAACGCGCGCGTTTACGGCACACCTTTCTGGGACCATCCAATGACGCGCGCTGCCAAACGCGTGCTGATCACCGCCGAGCGGCTCGTGCCGACCGACATCTTGCGCCTGCAACCGGAACTGACTCTGGTGCCGGGCTTCATGGTCGAAGCTGTTGCAATCGTTCCCAATGGCGCTTGGCCTGGCTCTATGCATCCGCTCTATGAAATCGACTATCCGGCGGTCGAGCGCTACATGAAAGATGCGCCCGGCGTGTTTGAAGCGCACCTCGCAGAAGCGCCCGAGGCCGCTACCGCAGCGGCAATTGGGTGATTAGGTGATTGAGTGATTGGTGATTGAGTAATTGAGGCTCTGAATCACCAATCACCCAATCACCCAATCACCTAATCACCCAATCACCTAATCACCTAATCACCCAATCACCCAATCACCTAATCACCCAATCACTAAATAACTCAATAACCCGCATGCCCTGGTCCCCCTTCTCATATATTGTCATCAACCTCGCGCGCCAGATTCGCGCGAACGAGATCACCTTCAGCGGCGTCAATTCAACTTTGCCGATGCTGGCGTGTCTGCTTGCGAAGCGCGCGTACGAATTTCATTTCATCTACATCAACGTCGCCGGTGGTGTCGAGCCGCAGCCGGCGAAGATTCCGCATTCGAGCAGCGATCCGGCGATTGTCACCGGCTCGGCGGCTATTTTCGCTAACCAGGATTTTTACGATTTGTGCGCGCGCGGCGGCATGGACCTGGCGTATCTTGGCTGCGCGCAAATCGATGCCAAAGGCCGCACCAATGTATCGGTAATAGGGTCGTGGCATGACCCCAAAGTGCGCCTGCCCGGCGGCGGGGGCGCCGCAGTCATGTTACCGACGGCGAAACGCGTCGTGACCTGGCGGACTGAGCACAGTCCGCGCTCATTGGTCGAGAAACTTGATTTCGTTACCGCGTCCGGCAACCTGGCCGCGCTGATCACGCCGATTGCAGTGTTTCAGCGGCGCAACGGTCGCCTTGCGCTCGAATCGTGGCATCCGGATTCGAGTCTGGACGAAGTTGTTTCACGCACGGGATTCGATTTTGATGCCGCCGGCGCGGGCTCGACACAACCGCCGACCCGCCGGGAAATAGCGGAGCTGGCGGCGCTCGATGCCGACGGCGTTTTCGAAGCAGAGGCCGCGATAAAGATTTGACTGCGCAGACCGATCTTTCCCAGGACCACGCAGTCAGCTCGTCGGTGCGGTCGAGTTTCACCCGGAGATCCTCCACCGCCAGTTTCATTTCTCGTGCGGCGCGACTGCATCGGGCGACTTCGTATAGTCGGCAGCGGGCCACTGTGCCCCGGCGGCCGGCAGCGGCGTTTGTTTGCCCGACATGCGTTCCACCGTGAGCACGTAAACCACGACGGCATCAAGCCGCGGATAGAAACCTTTTGGCCGCGTCGGATCTTCGTTGTAGTACTTGGCCATCAACGCATCGAAAAACGCCGTCTTCTGGGCTCTGTCATCGGTGATACGGATGCGCCCGAAAACCACCACGCTTTGATACTCGACCGACGTGTCGCATTGGAAGCGGCCATAGGGGAACACCTTGCCCGGCGTGTCGATCTCGAAACACACGCGCGGCTCATGGCGCACGTTGGTTTGCAGATGGCCGAGCGCACTCGTGTTGTGCAGCCAGACCTGGCCGTGCATCCAGACGTACAGCAGCGGACAAATATAAGGAGAGCCGTCCGGGCCAACCGTGGCGAGGCGGCCACAAGCTGATGCCTGACGAAAAGCTCGGTGAGCTGTTGTCCAGTTCATATTGTGGCCGCCTCGCCACGGTTGGCCCGGACGGCGCTCCTTATATTTGTCCGCTGCTGTACGTCTGGAT
>JANXRI010000037.1 GCA_025353085.1 Betaproteobacteria bacterium | reverse complement strand
CGTCGCCATGCAACTGCGCATTTTCGAGCGCCAACGTATTGCCGCCAACACTGACACCGCCGGTGATCATCTGGAAATTCTGCGCGAGACTCAGCGTGAACGCGGCCGGCTGGCCGGCCATGGGCATATCCCACTGCCATTTGCCAGCCGCGTTGCCGGGAACAATCCAATAAAAGATCTTGCTCTTCTTGTCGCGACCCACCGGCTTGTCTGGCGCATCCATTACCAACTGTTCGTCCGGCCGCCATTCGCCCATGTCGTAGTCGTGCGTTACCACGCGCGTGCCCGGCTTGAGCGTCGCCAGCAACCGCGGGCGCACCATTAAATTCACTTCGGGCAACAGGTAAATAGTGACGACGCTGGCGGCGGTCAAATCCGTTTCATACAAGTCGCGCTCATAAAACGCGGCGCGATCCGCTACCCCGGCGCTGGCCGCGCGCTTATTCGCCAGTTCAACAAGCCGCCGGTCGAGATCGACGCCAAATCCGCGTGCGCCGTACTTCTGCGCAGCGGTGATGACCATGCGACCGTCGCCCGAGCCGAGATCGATTACATAATCGGCAGGCCCGACTCTCGCGACCTGCAGCATCCGGTCGACCACGTTTTGCGGCGTTTGCACGTAAGGCGTATCGCCAAAATCCTGCGCTGACACGCCACCCGCCGCCGTCACAATCGTCAAACCCGCGAGCAGCGCCGCCCGACGTGCCTTCGTGATTACTGAAACCATTTTGTTCATGCTATTGACTGACTCCTGCGATTCGTGCCGCCGCGCCGGACTGGACGGTCTTCGCGCCACGGGTCGCGTTCCATTCATATTGGCCCTGCGTGCGGTTGCCCGTGAGCTTGATGCTGCCTTCGATATTGCCGCCCGTCACGCGCCCGGCGAAGTCATGCTTCAGAGGATTGCCGTTGACGTCCGCCGTAAAACTGCCGCTGATCTGATCGCCGCGTAATTTTGCGTCCTGCAGTTTCACGCTGCGGCCGCCGATTTTAACGACCCCGCCGATCACCTGAAAATTCTGCTCGAGCACCATCTCATAGGTCTGCGGCTTGCCGGCGACGTTTGCCTGCCACTGCCACGGGCCGGTCACGCGTGCCGGTACGACCCAAAGGTAAATCGTACTGGTGCCGGGCCCGCTGTTGCCACCATATTTGTCCGGCACTTCCAGATTAGCTGATTCATCGGCGCGCCAGTCGTCCATCGAGAAATCGTGCGACACGATACGCGTGCCCGGTTTCAGCTCGATAATCTTCGGCCGCAGATCGAGGTTGACGCGCGGCAGCAGGTACATCGTGATCACCGTCGCTTCAGTAAAATCGGTCTCGAATAAATTGCGCTGGTAGAAGGACACGCGATCGCTGACGCCGGCCCTGGCTGCGTTATCGACGCTTTCCTGGATGCGCACCGGATTTAAATCGACGCCGAAACCGCGCGCGCCGAATTGCTTCGCCGCGGTAATCACGATGCGGCCGTCGCCGGAACCCAGGTCGATGACATAGTCCTGCGGCGTGATCCTGGCCATTTGCAGCATGCGGTCGACCACCGTCTGCGGCGTCGGCACGTAAGGCACGCTTGGCTCGGCCGCGAGCGCAGAGTTCGTGAATCCCGCGATCAACGCCATTGCCGCCGCGTGAAGAAAACCGCTCAACGAGCTTTGCATCCTGTCCTCCAACGTTGAATTGCGCTTTGACCCGCTCTCGCGCCGCTGATTGATCTCTGGTAGATTCCGCGCTCAACTTTAACCATTCGATCGGCGCCGGTTCCGCCCCAACGCGCCGTCATTATACCCGAGCGTTATTTCCCCACGACATGCTGAACACGATCATTTTCATTACCGGCGCCGCCATTCTCGCACTCGAGTTGCTGGCGTCGCGCATCCTCACACCGTACTTCGGCGTGAGTCTTTATATCTGGAGCGGGATACTTTCGATTACGCTCATTTCTCTCGCGGCAGGCTACTGGCGCGGCGGCGTGCTCGCGGCAGGCAAGACCAACCATGCGCCGCCGCCCGAAAAACTCGGCTACCTGTTTGCGCGCATGCCGGCGGTCGCGTCGCTTGCAATCGTAGCCGCCTGTCTTGCGTATCCGTATCTTTTTCATCGGCTCGCGCAGTTCGACCTGGTGGTGGGCGCATTCATTGCCTGCATCGTGCTGTTGTTTTTGCCGCTGTTCGTAACGTCCGCCATGAATCCGCTGCTGGTGGCGATTTTGTTGCGGCAATCGGCGGCGCGCGGCGAACTCGCCGATGCGGGTGCGGGCCGC
>JANXRI010000017.1 GCA_025353085.1 Betaproteobacteria bacterium | reverse complement strand
CGGGTCGTTGGTGATAAACGCTTCGCCGACGCCTTCGAAGAGATGAAGTTCTACCCGTCCGCCCGCTTTGCGATAACTTGCGATGAACTGATCGCGATTCGCTACCGGGTGAGCAACGTCGGCGGTACCTTGCAAATAAAGCACCGGCGGCAGAGCGACTTTTTCAGCGCGCTCGAGTGCAAGCGTCGGATTACCTTCGGTCATTGCTGCCTCACTCCCCCAATACTTGTCGTGACAATTGACCCACTCGACCGCGGCCTTCTTTAGTGTTGCGTCAGCACCGCTCAACGCTGCTTGCGCATAGCGATAGCGGCCGAGCGGATCAATGACAGGCCAGCACATCACCGCGCAGTGAATAGTCGCATCGACCCGGTCGTTGCCCGGCAGGGCGATCGCGGCATAACGTTGATCTGCCGGTCGCATGGCGGCCAGCATCGCCTGATGACCGCCGCTCGACACACCAAGAATACCGACGCGATCGGCCCGCCCGCCCCACTCGCCCGCATGCGCTTTGCACCACCGGATTGCATAATTAATATCAACGAGCGAGGCCGGATAACCGGCGTCGGGCGGCATACGGAAATCGAGCGCCACCACGATGACGCCACTTTTCGCGAGCGGTTCGTCGGTGCCGGCGTCGCTCGCGCGGTCTTTCTTGCACCACGCGCCGCCATGCAAATCGATGACGATCGGAAACGGCCCGGTGCCGCGCGGCTGGTAGATTCGCACAAGCAGCGGCTTGTCGCCATGGCGCAGGTATTCGATATCGCTCACTTCAACTTCGTAGCTCAAAACTGCGGTAGTAGTCATATGGTGTTCTCCTGTGAGTCCGCTAATTTTACGGTGATACGCCACGCGTGGAGCTAAGGGCTTGCGAGAAAAGTAGCGATCGCATCGCTCACTTCCCCGCGACCGTCTGCATGCCCTTAAATACAAATTTTTGCACGCGCTTGCCGTCCTGCACTTCGGTCACGTACAGATTGCCTTTTGCATCGACGTTCATGTGATGGATCACGTAGAACTCGCCTGGTGCGACGCCAGGCCGGCCGAATGAATCGAGCAGCTCGAGCGTTTTTCGATCGAGCACCCAGATGCGCGCAGGACTTCTGCTCGCGACGTACAAAAATTTCTGCTCTGGATCCTGCGAGAACGCGGTGCTTGCAACTGTCTGGCCATTGCCGCAATGCGGCGCCTCGCACCAGCGGTCGATGAATTTCTGCGTTACGTACTTGCCGTCGATCGTGAACACCTGTACGCGCTTGCCCGCGCGGTCGGAAACATACACGAGGCCATCGTTCGACACGCGCGCGGCATGCACGGTGCTGAATTGCGCGGGGCCTTCGTCGTTCAATTCCTTGGCGGGGATGCGTGATGCCTCGGCCACTTTCGGCGACGCCACGGGCGATGCGGGCTCCTTGCCGAATGCACCCCACATGCGCTTGAAAGCGCCGGTGTCCGCATCGAATACGATGATGCGATTGTTGCCATACCCATCGGCGACAAACAGCTCGTTGGTTTTCGCATAAACGAAGGTGTCGGCGGCTTCCTTGACGTTTTGCGTATCGAGGTTACCGTTGCTCTGGCTCTTGTGCCCGATCTGCATCACGAACTTGCCGGCCTTGGTGAACTTGACCAGATGATTGTCGGTTTTGCCGTTGCCGCCGAGCCACACGAACCCTTTGGGATCGACGTAGATGCCATGCTCGATCTCGGGCCAGTCGTACCCTTCGCCGGGACCGCCCCACCCTTGCACGTAATTGCCGCTCTCGTCGAACTCCAACACGGGTGGCGCGACAAGGCCTTTTTGATCCGCGCGGACCGAGCTCGGGCGCTGCAGCACCCATGCATGACCGTTTTCGTCGATGGATACGCTCGACACCTGGCCGAATACCCACTTGGCCGGCAACTTGGGCCAGGCGGGATCGACTTCGAATTTGGGCACTTCACGGCCCGCTTTTTGCGGCGCCTGCGCCAACGCGGTGGCGCCCCCAAAGACCGCTGATTGAGTTAGTACGAATGCGGCGATTGCGGCGCGCGCAACGCTGCGCCTGCTGTTCGATTTCATGATATTTCCTCCACTTTTGCGGCGTGCGAAAAGCGGCCGCTCGTTTGGACCAAATTGTGCCACAGTAAATATGCACGATGCGGACGCGAAACGACGCGGCGGAAATGGCACAATGTCGCCTCGTCAAAAAAACCACGACCACGGTATAGGGAGAATTCAGGATGAGCGCCGTTTCGCTCGTGCATCAAACGCTCGATGAATACAGCGCGGAGGAGTTCTAACAGTGCCTAACACAATGAAAACAATAGCCGTGCTCGGCGCGGGCGCGATCGGCAGCAGCGTGTCGGCAGATCTCACCAATGCGGGATTGGATGTCACCGTAATCGATCAATGGCCGGCGCAAGTTGAGGCACTGAAGGCGAACGGCCTGTGCATCAAAATGCCCGACCGCGAATTGCGCGTGCCGATGCGCGCACTGCATTTATGCGATCTGTCGTCGGCGAGGCTCGAATTCGATTGCGTGTTTCTCGCGGTCAAGTCGAACGACCATCGCTGGCTCACTGAATTTATTAAGCCTTATTTAAAAAGCAACGGTGTGTTGATCCCCGTGCAAAATGGTTTTAACGACGATTCGATTGCGTCGATCGTCGGTCGCAACCGCGTCGTCGGTTGTGCGCTTGAACTTTCGGCCGAGATATTCACGCCGGGTCTCGTCAAGCGCAATACGCCGCCGCAAACGACGTGGTTCGGCATCGGCGAACTCGACGGCATGGCCACCCCGCGCCTGCGCGAAATTGAAGCGATCATGCGCAACATCGGCCACGTCGAGCTTACGGGCAATATCTACAGCACCAAGTGGACCAAGCTCGTGGCCAACACGATGACCATGGGGCCGTTCGGCCTGCTGGGTCTCGGCAATACGGAGGCGGCGAACCTGCCCGGACTGTTCGATATCTCGGTGGCGCTCGGCCGAGAATCAGCAGCGGTCGGTGAGGCGCTCGGCTACCGTCTGCAACCCATATTCGGATTACGTGCCGATGAGTTCGCCGGCACCACGGAGGAAAACCTGGTGAAGGCAATGAACACGCTGCTCGGCCACATTACACATGGCCGCACCGCGCCGATCCACGATCACATCAAGGGCCGCACCAGCGAGATGGAATACATCCCCGGCGTCGTATCGCGTAAAGGCCGCGAGCTTGGCATCGCGACACCGCTGAACGATGCCGTGGTTGAAATCGACCGCCGCATCAATAAGGGGGAACTCAAGATGGACCGTGCGAATCTCGAGTTCTTAAAAAGCGAGATACCGCCCGCTGTTAATCGATAGAAATCACAACCAACCGGAGGAAATCACTTTGACATCCAACAAGCGTTTAGTTATTGCGGCTGCGTGCCTGCTCATTACGCTGTGCGATGGCGCGCTTGCGGCAACCAGGCCCGTGCGCACCGACGTCGGCAGCCCGCTGCCAAAATCCATGCTGTTCGTCGGCAACAGCTTTTTTTATTACAACAACAGTATGCACAGTTATGTGTTGAGCCTTGCCCGCAATGCGGATGCCGCGAATAAAGACGCGTATCGCTACACCTCGGTGACGATCAGCGGCTCGGGATTCGACTGGCACGACGTCGAGGCGTATTTCAAGCCGAACGGCATCGGCAAGTACTCGTTCGTCGGTGACAACGAAGTGCGATTCAATAAATTCGACAAACCGTTCGATGCCGTCATCCTGAACGACTGCAGCCAGTGTCCGGTCCATCCGCAGTTAAAAGGCGCTTTTCACGAATACGCCAAGAAACACAGCGACACCGTCCGCAAGCACGGCGCACAGCCCGTTTTTTTCATGACCTGGGCTTATAAGGACAAACCGGAAATGACGGCGCAGCTCGCGGAGGAATACACAATCGCCGGCAATAAAAATAACGTCCTCGTGATCCCGGCCGGCCTTGCTTTCGCCAAAGCAATCGGCAAGCGTCCGGACCTTGAGTTTTACCAACCCGACAAGCGGCATCCGGCTTTGATCGGCACGTACCTCGCGGCGTGCACGATCTATGCGTCCATTTACGGCAAGTCGCCCATCGGCAATGCGTTTAACGGCGGGGTCGACGACAAGACGGCGGCTTTTCTGCAGGCGGTCGCGTGGGAAACAGTGCAGGAATATTACGGCCGCTGAATTGTTTTCATGCAGCGTTAAAAAAACCGGATGCGGGTCCGGCTTTTTTTTTGATTGAGCGTAAACAGTCCGCCGTGGTTATCCGCGCCGGCCGTGCCCGCTCCCATCGACGCTTAACGGTCCGCTGCCGAAAATCACCACGTAAAGCAGGCCGCCGGCCATGCAGATGTTTTTCATGAAATGAATCATCTGGTTTTGCGCCATGTCCGCGGGCACCGCCCAGAAGTTATGAAAGATCACCGCGGCTGCGAGCGTGAACAGCATCATGGCGGCGGCGGCCCAGCGCGTCTTCCAGCCGAGGATTAGCAGTATCCCGCCGCCGAGCTCGACGATGATGGCGGCAACTGCACCGAGCTGAGGCAGCGGCAATCCCTTGCTCGCGATATAACCAACCGTCCCTTCGAAGCCGGTGATTTTGCCGAAGCCGGAAAACACAAAAATTGCCGCGATCAAAAGCCTGCCGACGAGCGGGCCAAAACGGTTCATTGCGTTCATTGCCAAGCCTCCATTCAAAAAAACCTGCGCTCCTTCGGAGGGCGGTGCACCGACCCGCTGCGGCCCGCGCCCTCTATCGATACATTACGCCGGAGCAGCGTCCCGCGCAAATCGAGCAAAATCACCGTAGCCATGCCGCGAGATTATCGTTTATCAAAGTTCAATTTCCATTGCTTACTCCGATGGAATAGCGAGCGTGAACGACCCGCCTACCCCGTTAATCAGCGTTTCTTCTTGAACTCGGCGATCTCGCGCGCAAGGTCATGGATTTCGTTGAGCTGCATCGCATGCTCCTTGTTGAAGGGTACTCCGGCTTAATTATCCAGATAGCAGGCGATTCCGCTCCAGCCGCTCTTACCGCGAGAAACAGCCGATCGAGTTCCGGAACCCACAAAGAGGTGCGACTTCCCGAAGCGGTGCTTACGTGTCCGATTCGGGAATACCCAGACTCGTTCGTTGCGAAGACGTCTATAAAGCCTTCACCACAGCTTACATAAACGCGACGCCGTTTGGAATCTACGAATACATCATCAGCGTCCCTGCAAATGTCGACGCTGGGAAGGACAGAGCCGTCGCGCGAACCATATGCGATCAACTTCGCCGGATTGCGAAAAACACTAAGCACTCGCTCCCTCTCGTTGTCGATCGCCATTGGGAAGTTGGCGCGAACGTCTTTTATTGGAAACGTGTTCACAACCTTACCGAGCGCAAGGTCTATGACGGCAATCTGCCGGGCACCGGGCACGTTGACGAAGACTTTCGTGCCGGTACCGTCGAGCTGAAAACCTTCCGGATGCGCTTCGAGCTGAACTTCGCCGATCTTCGCCCGCCTGACAGTATCAATGATCGCAATGGCGCCGTTTCCATAACCCACGTAAAGCTTGTTCGTCCGCTCATCGATGCGGATATTGTCGGCGTCGTCGCCAAGATCTATCCGTGCGGCAGGCGAAAGATGTTCCCCTTGAAACAGTCGGACGGAACCGTCCCCCGCATTGGCTACGTAAAGCGTGTCCGTCGATGCGACATAGCCGACCCCCTGCGGTTCTTTGAACCCCGTAAGTCTGCGCAATAATTTCCGCGCTTTAAGGTCCACCACGCCGACACTGTTGTTGCCAGGCTCCGCGATGAACATCCGCTGGCGAACCAAGTCGACAGCGAGGTGATCGATACGACCACTCACGCTGCCGAGTTCAATCTTTGCTTCAAGCACCAGCGGCAATGGGCCGGCGGCAAAGACTGTCGAGCAAAGCGCGATGCCAGCGCCAGCAATCAACAGTCCAGCCGCAACGAGTTTAATTTTTATCACTCACTATCCGCGTCAGTCGAGCTTCTCGATGACCTTCTTTACTTTCGCGCCGTTCATCAGCGTGACTTCGGCCACTGGATGCCCGGACTTCATCTTCGCCATCGCGCTCACCGCCCGATAACCGCTGTTCGCAGTGACCGCACTCTGGACGCCATCTTCGAGGGACGACTTGGCTTTCGCCATGGCGCGACTTTGGTCCTTTGCGTGTTTCAGATCTCCCGCATCGGTAATCACTTCGACCTTCTTTACGCTGCCCGCCTTGTGGTCGACGATGACCTCCGAGAACTTGTCGCCTTTCATCGTGTACACCGATAACTGGAGGGCGCCGTGCTCAAGCTCATACTTCGCGGATATTGGCTTGCCTTCGGCTTCGCTCGCTTTCAGACCCTGATCGAGCGATACGGTGGCTTCGGGAAGCGCTTTGGCCAATGCCTTGGGATTTTCTTTTCCCGCCGCTTGGGACGGGACACTAACGGCTATGCAAAGACCTGCAACCAATGCCGCGACAACGAATTTATTTTTCATATTCAAATCTCCTTTGGTGTGGTGCTACGTTGTGAATCGTCAAGATGACGGAATGCGAACTTCAGGTACTCTCTCGACCGAAAAACAATATGTCGGCCGCGATAAGTTTGGTTTGCGCGTGCAGATTTTTTCAAGGGTCACATTCTCATTGCAAGACCCCACGTAAACCCGACTCTTATTTCATTGATGTGCCGGTCACCGGCTGACGCCGTACGTATACCGATGTCGAACGACAGTTGCTCTTTGCTGCGCCATATCATTCCGATCAAACGCGATACGGTGCGCGGGCTGCCCGCCGCCTGTTCGGCGAAGAGCTCCATGACTGGACGAACCGGCCATTGATAGGGCCCTTCGATGATAGTCCCGATGAATGCGCCCGGCTTGTGGTTGCGCGTGAGCGCGAACTCGGTGTTGAGATGCACGGTCGCCGCCGCGAAGCGTTGCGAAACGATTCCCGCCCACGAAAACCCCGTTCCGTGTTCACTATTCAGTGTCGGCAACAGCAACCCGTATTCAGTAGCGACGCTCGGTCCGTCTGCGTCCTGTAGCGCGCCACGGCGCAATATCTGCTTAATGAATACACCGGTATTTACCACGCTCGACGAGGAAATGTCAGGCTCGCCGCCACGCAATTGCTGACGCTGGCCCTGCAGCACCACCTCGCCAATATTTATTCCAATGTTGGCGACTACTGCCGGCGCCACCCAGTACTTGTTTGCACCCTCTCGCAGCGAACCGAGCGGACCGAGTTCGAGCTCGAATTCCCCCGCCTTGACGACGTCTGCGTCGGTGGAGTCGAAGGGCCGGTATGCGAATGCCGAGGGGGACGCGACAGCAAAGCACAATGCGCTCGATGCGAGGCAAGAAGCTAGTCGGCGCGCCGGTGTAGCGGAGCGAGCGGTGGAACGCTGGCGCATGCGAAAGGTATCCTGATATTTTTTCATCCAGCTACGCCGACTCAATCAATCACCCAAACGCTTGTTAATACGCAATAGGCTCATTCATGATAACGAGCCGCCGCGTTCTACTGCCGTTCTCCGGCCATCACATAGGCCATACACTTTCGATTTCTTCCGGCGTGAGCAGGCCGCCCCATGGCGGCATGGTGTTCCTGCCTTTGGACACCGAGGTCATAAAGCGTTCGTGTCCATCCCGCGGAAACTTGCGTAGGTCGAAAGCCCCTCGGGATCGGCCATGCGCACCCCGTGGCAAGGCGAGCACGTTTGCGCGTAGATCTTGGATCCGGCATTAATCTGTTGCGGCGGAAAGTTTTTCGCGTTTTCGTTTTGTGCCCCGCTCACGCCGGGATAGGCGAGCAGCATAGCGATTACGAGACTCGGTATTTTCACGGATTTGTTTTGAGTTTTCATGTTGTGTGCTTTCCACCACGCTTCGTCTGCAAGCCGCATCGTCGGCCTTAATATTCTGCGGTCTGCGAATTCATGTTTCGAAAATGATTTGTCAGTGCTTTGTGCAGCATGCCCGACGTCAGTGTCACCCCGTTGCCTCGATATTCGAGTTGGTCGATGGATTGCCATATTTCGAAGCACTCTTCGACCGGCTTGCGTTATGTGCGTATCACGCACATCTCGTTACCTTGGAGCTTCCAGGTCCCCGGTTTGCGCTGACCAGGTTCCATGCCCTCGAGCGTGCCACCCGCCTCAAAACGGTCTGACCAATGGCTGTCGTCGGTGACAACATTACCGATTGTCCGACGGTGGATCTCTGCGGCGTTCAAGTGCTTAAACTTTTCGGCGGCGCTCCCGGGCTTGACCATCTGCACAACGCAGTATCCCGCGAGCGACATCAGCCCAAGTCCGTGTGCAACATTTTTCACTTCCCGACGGCGGTCTTATCTAATCCGGCCCGCACCGTTTTAGCGAGCTTCACCGCGTTATCGACGGCCCAGAAATGCATGAAGATGAGCCGCGGCTGCTCGGTCAGCATATGACTGTGCATTGCCGTCACGTCGATGCCATTCGAACGCAGGGTGCGAATCATAGGCGTCACTTCATCCGCGGTCAGCACGAAATCGCCCGTGATCGCGGCATTGCCGCTGCCGGTCGGCTGGAAGTTAATGACATGCGCCGAGCCCATCGCCGTGGGCACCGTCATGCCTTGCTCTTTGACCGGATCGCGCCGCGGCACGTTGAACTGGTACACGCCGCCATTCGCCTGACCCTTGGCGCCGATGATCTGATCGAGTTGCCCCATATCGAGATCGACCGCCGGCGGCGTCGCTGCGGCCGGTGGGGTCAACGGCGTTCTGCTCTGGGCCAACGCCGTCTTGATCACCTCGGCCATTTTTACCGGGTCACCACTGCCGCCGACGTGCATATAAAAAGTCGCCGGGCTCGCGCGCAGCAGATGATTGTGAATCGCCGTTATCTCGAGTCCGCCTTCGAGCAGCTTGGCCATGACCGGATTGACTTCAGTTTCAAGCAACACGAGATCGCCCATCACCATCGCGCCGCCGTGCATCGGCGCGAACGCCACCCAGCCGCCCAACGCTAATGAGGGCTTGATCGCAATGCCGTCGAGCGTCGCTTGCACGTCGGAGCGCGGGAACCCATAGCGATGAACGTCGCCCGATACCGCGGCGCTCCTTCCCATCGCAGCGTCAACCTTTGTCCAATCTATCGTTTGAGCCTGGGCGGTGACGCATAGCGCTGTACCGCAAATCGCAATTAATCCGGAAATTCGCATCGTTTCATCCTCCTAAAAGTGCCGCCGGTTCGGGTTGACACATGAACCATGCAGTGTTTTAACTACAAATCTTTCAATATCGACATCGCCGCACGCAAAAGGTTTCGCGCGGGGTATGACGTTTGCGTTTGACTCTGCTTCCCGTCTTTGAAGTGAATCCGAAAAGGATATCCGCCTCATGCCCGGACTTTCCGCGTGGACAACCTATGCTTTCATGAGCGGATATATCACCAGGCCAATGATTGCTGCGGCGGCGACGATCACCGGCTCGGGAATCTTCTTGAATTTCCATAGCAATGCAACCGTCGTAACTGCGAGCAGAATGGTTGGAATATCGGTAATCGAGCGCTTGCCGAGCACGACTACCGCACCGGTAATCGTCCCGATCGCCGCCGCGGTCACGCCGTCGACAAAAGCGATGACACTTCGATTCTTGCCGTGCTTTTTAAAATAGGGCGCCGGGAGAATGGTAAAGAAATAACACGGTAAAAATGTCGCGAGCGCGGCGACCACCGCACCGGCGAAACCCGCCACGAGGTAACCGATGAACCCGACCGTAATGACCACCGGTCCCGGCGTGATCATGGCCACCGCCACCGCATCGACGAATTGCCGCTCCGTCAACCAATGATGTTCGTTGACAACGCCGCCATAAAGAAAAGGCACAATTGCCAGACCGCTGCCGAACACGAACGCGCCGGCTTCGGCAAAAAATAGTCCGATCTGCCACAACACCGACCAGTCGGTCGCCGCCACCACCGGCACCGCGTTGGGTAGTTGCGCAGCCATGGCCATAAGTCCCGGAGTGCTGCCACCACCGAACCATTTCTTCGGCGGTGCACGGGTCAGCCAGACCAATATTCCCGCACCTAAAAACAGTAGCACGAATTCGGATTCGCTGATGATGGTGGCGGCGGCACTGATGAGATAGATCGCCCATAGCAATCGGTCTTTGCCGATGCTCTTGGTCGTCAGTTTGTACGCGCTGATGGCGATGATGCCGATAACGCATGCGCCGACGCCATAAAACACCGCCTGCATCCACGTGAGCCCGCCGTAAGCCACGTACGCCATCCCGATCAGCACGACCATGATGAACGACGGCACCACGAATGCGATGCCGGCGACCGTCGCGCCGGGATTGCGGTAATGCACATAACCCATGTAAATCATCAACTGCGCGGCGAGCGGTCCGGGCATCAGTTGGGCAAGCGCGAGACCTTCTTTGTAATCGGACTCGGAAATCCACTTGCGGTCTTCAACCAGATCGCGACGCATGTAACCGACCAGTGCGACGGGCCCGCCAAATCCGAAAGTGCCCAGCCGCAATGCATACAGCACGAGTTGCCACAGCGAGTAGCCGGGCGCCGGGACCGATTCGACGGCGGCATGATTGGCGGATTCCATCAACGTTTCCCTTTAATTATTTCGTGCCAAAAGAAAAATCGTCAAAGGCCGTCACGCTGTCAGCCTTGGTCCACACGCCGACCGCGCCGGCGCCCGCGATGTGTCCGTCGGTATAGTCGATGTACGTTTTGCCGTCGAGCATTACCAGGATTTTTTTACCGGTGAACTCAATGCGTAAGGTATGCCAGACGTTCAATGGCACCGGCGCATCAACGTACTTGAGTGTCTTGCGGCTGCCGTTCCCGGTGTAATACAGCGACACATTGTTTTCGAGCGCGTTGGCGCGCGCAACGTAATAATTGTCGCCATCCTTGAACCGCCAGATAAGACCGCCCGCCTGATCCTCTCTACCACTGATCGACTTGAACTTCACTTCGACAAAACCATCGGTAAGCGAGCTTTTCGTCACCACGCAATACGGGAAGGCGCCGCGGCCCGATTGCTTGAGCACGTTCGGCTTGGAAGGCGAACTCGCATCCGCTTCGACCGCCCACTTGGGCGCGCCGCGTCCGGTCACACCGGCGGTCCATCCGGCGGGGACCGCCCCCGCCTTCTCGTTATCGAAGTTCATCGTCTCGGCCATCGCGGTTCCCGTCATCAGCGTCAAGGCGATTATTGGCGTAAATGCTTTCATCATGCTTACTCCTGAAGTTAGACGTTTTGCTTGACCGGCCCGCCGAACGCGCGCCAGCCCGAATGACCGCCTTTCATAAACTTCGCATCGAATCCGGCATCGCGCAAGGTGATTGCCGTTTTGCAGCCGATGTGGAAGCCATAAGCGCAAAACACCACCACCGGTTCCGATTTTGATAGCTCACCCACCCAATCCTGCACGCGTTCCGGATCACGCCACGTCGCGCCGTCGATGATGTCCTGTGTGCGCGAGACGAAATGCCGCGGGCGCGTGTCGATGAACTGCACGGGTTTGCCCGCATCGATCATCGCCTTGACTTCTTCGGGCGCAACACCGGGCAAATCGCCGAACTCGGGCTGCTCGAGCGCGCGTGGCGGCGCAACTTTGCTCGCATCCTCATAGCGGCCTTCAACCGCCTTCCAGTCAAGATTGCGCATGAACGTGTCGACGTACGCTTTTGCGTTGGCACCGTAATCGATGTGATAAGCATGCTCGTACATATCGAGCGCGAGGATTGGCACGCCACCGGCCACCGCCTGCGTGTGGTCGGACGCATACTGGTTGATCAGGCGGCGGTCTCGCGGCAGGTAGGTGAGAACTACCCAGCCCGAGCCGCCGGCGAGCGCGTTGCCCATCGCAACGAATTCGCTCTTCCAGCGCACGACCGAGCCAAAATCGCGCGTGAGCGCGTCAGCAATCTGCGCAGGCGGCTTGCCGCCGTCGCCGCCCATGCTTGCAAAATAAAGCTCGTGCAGCAGTGTCGAATTGAGCGCAACCAACTCCTCGCGCTTGAGTCCGTTGATGACATAGCCGGGCGTCGTATCGAAATCAACGGTTTCAAGTTTCTCGGTGATCGCATTCAAGCGCCTCAATGCGCCGCCGTAGTGATTTTCGTAGTGGCTTTCAATCAATTTGAACGAAAGGGCGTTCAACAGCCACGGCCGGCAATGTATCGGGGTAAGTTGGTAGCGCATGATGGTCTCCTTCGGTTATGTGTTGAACGAAAGCGCGACTGCGTTAATTGATGACCGTTATTCGGTTTGAGACGTTGAGCTGCTGATTCAGTCAGCGGTAAGCCGCCGGATTCCACGTGTGCGATTCGTCCTGCCTGTCTTTGCACCACCCATAGAGCGCGTCGTACATCACCATGCCGTGCCTGAGCATCTCGTGGTCGTCAATGAAGTTGCGCGACAAGCCGAGCGAGATGGCGAGCAGCCCCGCTGACTGCGGTGCGAGTTCCGGGCGCGCGGTATCGGCGCCGCGCACTATCAATGCGAGGCATGCGAGCGCGGGATCGGTCAGGCGGTAAGTTTTAGTAAACGCGTCGAAACTGCAAAGATCGCCGTCGTGCGTGAAGGCGACGTCCGGAATGTCGTACGGGATCGCATTCTTTTTTTTAGCTACGCTCAGCACTTCGGCGGTCGGCACGTACAAGAACTCCGCCGCGGGATCGATGAAGCGCGCGATCAGCCATGGACACGCGATGCGGTCGATTTTCGGCCGCTCGCGCGTGACCCAGCGGGTGGGAGCGTTGGCGGCCTTGCGCATGAGGTCGCCGCCAGCCTGCTTCCAGCCCTCTTCGATGCCGTCGGCAAGATAGCGCGCAGCTATTCCCGCGTCGCGCAACTTCTGCGCGATGCCCTGGCTGACTTCGTGCCCGTGCACGCAGTACACGACGACCGGGCTCGCCTGAGGCAGCTCATTGGCCCATGTATCGACCTGGGTAGGGTCGCGCCGCAAAGCACCGGCGAGCATGTCGGTCGCGGCGTTAAACGCGGGGGTCTTGCGCACGTCTATGAGCAGCGGCGGTTGCCGGCCACGCAAGGCCGCTTGAAGGTCGGTGGAAGCGATGGAAGAGGTCATGGTGATTCGCTCCAAAAAAGATTTAAAGGATCGATTATTGATAAGCGCACATCTGCACCGACAAATGCAGGCGTGGCGGCGCGACCGCTGCGCGGAGCAGCAATTCATGTTCGCAAGGTGAAGAGCGCGCGGATTCGCGCGGAATGACGTGGAAGAAAATGATGCTGATGCTGTTTTCCATGCGCGCTCCTATCCCGTCAGGGATTGGAACAGCACTTGGGAACAGAATCGTTCTTGAGTGCCGGGTGGCTGCCTACTACCCGGCTGAGCCGCGACTGAAGTCGGCCAACTCACGAGCCGCCAATTTAGATAATCCGGTGCGCGCTGTCAACTGTATTTACGAATAAATCACTCGGCTATTCGAGTTATTGAATATTATCTATTATTCTTCAATGACTTGTGTATTGTAGAGATTATCACTATACTGTAGCAATTATAACATGAATAATAAAACGTTCAGCGCGCTGGTATTGAGCCTGCCGTCCAAAGGTGCGACGGTGCGCATGCGCATCTGGCGCGCGCTGCGCGGCATGGGCTGCGGCGTTCTGCGCGACGGCGTGTATCTGGTGCCGGCTGGCGCAGCTCAAGCCAGCGGCTTCGCCGCGCTCGAATCGCAGGTGAAGGCCGCTGGCGGACTTGCCATGACCGTCGAACTGAACCTGAAGACGGCAGCTCAACTGGAGACGGTTCGCAAGCTATTCGAGAGGACAGCCGACTACGCACAGCTGATCACGCGCATCGACGCCGCCAGGAAATCCGCAACTCGCCTCGGCCAGCCTAAAGCGGCAACCCTGGTGAAGCGGTTACGCCGCGCGTACGCGGACATCATTGAAATCGATTTCTATCCCGGCCAGGCGGGCAAGCAAGCGCGCAACGCATTAGCGGGTCTGGAAGCCACGGTGCAGCGTCTATCTTCCGCGGACGAGCCGCGCCAGGCGAAAGGCCGGATACGGCGCCTCGACCATGCGAGGTATCAGAAACGCATCTGGGCGACGCGCAAGAATCCCTGGGTCGACCGCCTGGCGAGCGCATGGCTGATCAAACGTTTCATCGATTGCAAAGCGCGGTTTGCATGGATCGACACACCAAAGGACCGCCCGCGGGGCGCGCTGGGATTCGATTTCGACGGCGCCGACTTCACGCACGTGGGCAACCGGGTGACGTTCGAAGTATTGCTCGCGTGCTTCGGCCTCGACAGCGATGCCGGATTGAACCAGCTCGCGGCAGCGATCCACTATCTGGACGTCGGCGGCATTCCCGTCGCCGATGCCCAGGGGCTGGAGATCATACTGAAAGGCGCGCGGGACAGCGCGCGCGGCGATAACGAGTTGGTCGCGACCGCCGCCCGCATCTTCGACCACATGTATTCCGCGTACAAGGCCGCTGCGAGCGCGCCGTAAAACCGCGGGCGTGCTAGCGCTGCCGGGACTCATTGCTTCGCCGCCGTGGATCGCGACGATGGCGATCGAGCAGTGGAAGCCCAGTCAGTGCTTCTGCTTATACTCCGCGATTTGGCGCGCGAGATCCTTGTACTCTTCGCAGTTCTTCGCGCAGATGCGCTCGAGCGCCGCTAAATGCTGCTCGGCCATCGCCGGATTGTTGGTCATCAGATACGCCTCGCCGACGTACTCGTGCGCGCCGCGGTGGTTCGGGTTCATCTGCAGCGCTATCTTATAATTGCGGAATGCGTCGTCCATCTTGCCGAGCTTGCGGCTCGCGTAGCCGGTGAGGTTGTAAACCTCCGCGTCTTCGGCTTTCACGTATTTAAGACGGTAGAGAGCCTTGTCCCACTCCTTTGCCTCGATCGCTTTCTTGGCCGCGATGAAATTCGAGTCGTTGCCGATTTCCGGTATCGGCGTATTCGATTCCGCCAGCGCGGCACAAGCGGTCAAGGTCAGGGCTGCTGCTGCAATTCGAAATACCGTCATCATGATTTCCTCCGTTATAGCCGGACATGCGAGTGAATAAACAGGCGCCGGGCCGGTTTTATTCCCGTGCCGCTAATCGGCTTTCGCGCCGGATTTGCGCACAACGTCGCTCCATTTCGCGATTTCCGCGCGGATGACGGCGGCGAATTGCTCGGGCGTCTCGCTGACCGGCTCGGCGCCTTGCGCGAGCAGCAATTGCCGCACGTCGGGCAGCTTGAACGCACGAACTATTCCGGTGTTCAGGCGCAAGACGATTTCGCGCGGCGTGCCCGCCGGGGCCAACACACCATACCACGAGACTGCTTCATAGCCGGGTTGTACCTTTAATATAACCAAAAAATAGTATTATGAAAACAACCTTTATTTACTGCCTTTTT
>JANXRI010000444.1 GCA_025353085.1 Betaproteobacteria bacterium | reverse complement strand
CCAGCGAAGCTGCCGGCATGATCAGAACAGACGCAAGCATCAGAATACAGAGTTTCGTCATGTCAATCCCTCCGGAGGAGATTTGCGCCCTGCCGTCAATACATTTGCGACAGGGAAATTCGAAGTTCAATACGGTTCCAGTCTTGCGAATGCAATTCTACACGCGAAATTCCGGGATGCCGGCAGGTCTCAGTCCCGGCATCCTTCGATTGACTTATCGCACGGTGTAATGCTTGAGAAATTCCTCGACCGCGGCACGCGCCTCGGGCTCGCCGTAGGTTTCGTGACCGCTGCCGGGGAAAATCACTATGCGCGAATCCGGATGCCGGACAAAGGAATTTGCCTGTGGGCTTAGCGACTGGCCCGACCACATATCATGGTCCCAAACCAGGCTCAATATCGGCGTGTTCGACGGCGCGAGGATAATGTCGGACTGCGGGTCGTCGGAATAAACATAGGTGCCGGACAGGATGATGCCGCGGAACCCTTCCGGGTAACTCAGCACGGCCGCCTGGCCGCCTTCACTGTGGCCCATAAGAAAGATGTTGCGCCGATCCGCCCATGGGCTGCGGTGCAGCCGTTCCGCGGCGTAATCGATTTCCTCGAGGCGCATGTCATGTGCTTCCGGAAACGCGCCGCCGGTATGATTCCAGGGATCGCAGTTGGGCTTTCGATCCGGCCGGGCAAAACTGTCCGGCAATACCACGATGTAACCCAGGCCGCGCAGAAAACGTGCCCATCGGCGATCGTGCAGCGAGGTCACGCCCGCGCAGCCATGCATGTAAAGGACCACGGGATATGGCTGGTCGATGGCAACCGAATCGGGGTGCACCGCATGGCGCTTGCCAGGCACGAACACATACGCATGTTCCCAGCTCGCGGCCACTGTTGGAACGGGCGCAGCGGCTGCGGTCGCAACTGAAGACGAGTTTTCGGCGGTCGGAGCGCCGAGCGAACTGGCCCAGGCGGCCACGCACAGCACGGCGCCTAGCGCCCCGCGCGCCCGGGAATACCGCTTGGGTCGCCGCAGAGATTCCCTATCAATATCGATTCTGCATTGCAGACTTGCGGTGTCTGACGATCGCACCAACGTTACTTGCCGATCTTCTTGCTGTTCCTGTTTTCCTGTTGATTGAGCGCTTTCTGCTCAGTCTTCGTAATGTGGCCCCCATTCTGGCTCGCCATTGCGCGCTCCTCCTTGCGGATCTGGCGATCATTCTTGCGCAATTGGGCTGCCTGTCCCTTAGGAAGGTCGCCGTTTTTGACTTGCTGGTTAATTCGCTGATTCTGGTTATTGAGGCGCTGATTTACCTGTTCGCGACGTGGATGATCCTTTTGCCATTGTGTGTCACTTGGTGTTGTGGCTGGTGAGCTGGGTTGGGCATTTACGTCAATTGAAATGCATGAAACGATGAAAGCGCAAACGAACATTGCGGCCATAATTTTTTGATTCGTCATCACGTCCTCCACTGACAATTTTGGGATATGCCACGGTTCGTTCACTCGGCGGTCCCGATGACTCGGTAAGAGCCCGGAGGTGACTTTTCCCGGACAAGAATAGGCTACACGTCGCGATAGTTTAGCCGACAATGCCATTCTCCGGCAATTCGAGGCCCCGAGTTCATGCAAGGTCTGACGGGGTCCCCCTACGATTTATCACAGTTGCTTTATGCTGGCGCATACGCTATTTGTCATTTCGAATATACCCTATCGCGTCGTGGAGTCCAGAACGCTGGCATTTGTCCAGCGCATGCTGAACGAGCAGGGCGAGATCAAATACGACTACACGCAAGGCAACCCTCCGGGCAGCCCGTATCACGATGCCAAGACGCTGGAGGTCGCCGCGGACACGCCGAAATGCGCGATACGGATGACCGAAACGACATTCTCCAAGTGGCAGGCGAAACCCGACAGCTTTTATCGGGACGGCACGCCCGGCAAGAATGACGACCCGCCGATGCGTTTCGTGCGGGTCTTCACGATTTCCCTGAAGAGGGTGCGGAATATCGAAGTAGGAAACTTATCGGACGCATGGACGCGGAGCGGTGTGGAGTTCGACCCGACCTTCACGGTCGGTGTGAGCCCGTGCCTGGTTGCCCTGACCTGTTGTATGCGCGGTGTAGATTGACCAGGCTGCGCGATCGTATCGGTAAGAACGAAACATCGATAAACGTCTCAACAGATGGCGAAATTGACCGGAATTCGATGCTGAGCTGAATTCGCGCACGATGGTCAATTTCGTTCGCGCAGGAACATAGTAGATTGAAAAAAGTAAGCTCG
>JANXRI010000395.1 GCA_025353085.1 Betaproteobacteria bacterium | reverse complement strand
GACCGCGAACAACGCGGTGAACATGGTCGTCGGAATTCCAAGCGCCTGATAGACGATGCCCGAATAGAAGTCGACATTTGGATACAGCTTGCGCGTGACAAAGTACTCGTCTTCGAGCGCAATTTTTTCGAGTGCCATCGCGAGCTTAAACAGCTTGTCGTCGCGCAGATCGAGTTCATCGAGCACTTCGTGACAGGTTTTCTGAATCAGCTTGGCGCGCGGATCGTAGTTCTTGTAGACCCTGTGACCAAAACCATACAAGACCGAATCATCGCCCTTATCTTTGACGCGCTTGATGTACTGACCGATGTGCGCTTCGTCGCCGATCTCGTTGAGCATTTTGAGGACGGCTTCGTTGGCGCCACCGTGCGCCGGGCCCCACAGGCTGGCGATGCCGGACGCAATGCATGCAAACGGATTGGCGCCCGACGAGCCCGCCGTGCGAACCGTTGACGTCGACGCGTTTTGTTCGTGGTCGGCGTGCAGAATCAGGATGCGGTCGATCGCCTTCGTCAGCACCGGATTGGGCTTGTAATCTTCGCACGGGTTGCCGAACATCATGTAGAGAAAATTATCGACGTACGAGAGTTCGTTCTTCGGATACATGAACGGCATGCCGACGTTGTACTTGTAGCACATCGCCGTAATCGTCGGCAGCTTGGCGATCAGGCGAAACGCCGAAATTTCGCGATGCCGCGGATCATTGATGTTGAGCGAGTCGTGATAGAAAGCCGACAGCGCGCCGACTACGCCGCACAACACCGCCATCGGATGCGCGTCGCGCCGAAAACCCGAGTAAAAGCGCGATAACTGCTCGTGCACCATCGTGTGATGCATGACGGTCGTATCGAACGTGGCTTTTTGCGCGGGATTAGGCAATTCGCCGTTCAGGATTAGATAAGCCACTTCGAGAAAATCGCAGTTCTCGGCAAGATTCTCGATCGGGTAGCCGCGATACATCAGGATGCCGGCGTCACCATCGATATAAGTAATCTTCGACGAACAACTCGCGGTCGACATAAAGCCGGGGTCGTATGTGAATTTCCTGGTCTTCGCGTACAACGGCCGGATGTCAATGACATCAGGCCCGACGGAGCCCGCGATCACTGGAAAATCGATTGCCGGTGTACCGTCCGTAAACGACAACGTTGCAAGCTTCTCAGCCATGAAATTCTCCGCGTATTCGTCAACTTACAGGAAATAATTATACGTCAATAGGGTGCGCTTGCGACCGTAACCGATGCCCCGTTTCAGGGCGTGCGTAGCATTTTCAGGAGCGCGCCGTACCGCTCATCGGCGGGCGCGGTACGCCCCATTACGAGATCGAGCAAATCGTTGTCACCAAACGCGAGCAATTCTTTGAACAACGCAAGTTGGCCGGCATCAAGCACTTCGAGATGGCGGTTGTTGAACTGCTCCAGCACGAGATCGAGTTCGAGCAAGCCGCGCCGGCAATGCCATCTGAGCTTGCCCAGCTCGCCGTGCGTGGTCGCGGGTTCCATCAAAAAGTTAAACGGCGCGTTTGACCATCAGATCTTTAATTTTGCCGATCGCGCGCGTGGGATTGAGTCCCTTCGGACAGACGTCGACGCAATTCATGATCGAATGGCAACGGAACAGCCGATAGGGATCTTCGAGATTATCGAGGCGCTCGTTGATCGCCTGATCGCGCGTGTCGGCGATGAAGCGGTATGCCTGCAGCAAACCCGCCGGGCCGACGAATTTATCGGGGTTCCACCAGAACGACGGACACGCCGTGGAGCAGCACGCGCACAAGATGCATTCGTACAAACCGTTCAATTCATCGCGGTCCGCAGGCGACTGCAAACGCTCTTTCTCGGGCGCCGGCGTGTCATTCTGCAAATACGGTTTGATCGAATGATATTGCTTGAAGAATTGCGACATGTCGACGATCAAGTCGCGTATGACCGGCAATCCGGGTAGCGGCCGGATCATGACCGGCTCCTTTAAATCCGCGAGTTTTGAAATGCATGCAAGGCCGTTCTTGCCGTTGATGTTCATCGCATCAGACCCGCAGACGCCTTCGCGGCACGAGCGACGCAGCGCCAGTGTGTCGTCTGTCTCCTTAATCCGGATCAACGCATCGAGCAGCATGCGATCGGTTGGCTCCAGCGTGATGTCGTAGTCCTGCATGCGCGGCTTCGCATCGACGTCCGGGTTATAGCGATAGATCGAAAATTTCATCAGTTGTCCTGGTAAGGCTCAAGTCACTAATAAACGCGCGGTTTCGGCTGGAACGATTCGACCGTCAAAGGTTTCAATTTGACCGGCTTGTATTGGAGCCGATCACCCTCTTTGAACCAAAACGTGTGCTGCATCCAGTTGATGTCGTCGCGGTTGGGGTGATCGCTACGGTCATGCGCGCCGCGGCTCTCTTTGCGCGCCTCCGCCGAAATCATGGTCGACACGGCGGTCTCAACGAGATTGTCGAGTTCAAGCGCTTCGAGTCGTGCGGTGTTGAAAACCTTGCTTTTGTCCTTGATAAAGGTGTGCTTCACGCGCTCGACGACAGCGAGCATTTTTCGCACACCCTCGGCTAGACTGTCCGGAAAGCGGAACACACCGCAGTGCAACTGCATCGTGCGACGCATTTCAGCGCCGACTTCGGCCACGCTTTCGCCGGACGTTGCGCTATAGAGCCGCGCCAGCCGCGCCAATGGGCGGTCGGCAGCATCATTCGGTAAATCCTTGAAGGCTTGGTCGACCGCGATGTCGCGTATGACCTGCTCCGCCGCCGACTTGCCGAAGACGAGCAAGTCGAGCAGTGAGTTAGTGCCCAGGCGGTTGGCGCCGTGCACGGACACACATGAGCATTCGCCCGCCGCGTACAGGCCGCGCACGATATTTTCATCGGCGCCATCCGGCGCATAGACCTGACCGTGGATGTTGGTGGGAACCCCGCCCATCTGGTAATGGCAGGTCGGCACTACGGGTATCGGGTTCTTGGTACAATCGACGTTGGCAAATTTCATCGCGATCTCGCGAATGCCGGGCAGACGCTTATCGATTACCTCAGCGCCAAGGTGGTCGAGCTTCAGCAATATGTATTCGCCGTCTTTACCGGCGCCGCGGCCTTCCTTGATTTCAGTGGCCATGGCACGCGAAACCACATCGCGCGATGCAAGATCTTTGACGGTCGGCGCATAGCGTTCCATAAAACGCTCGCCGTCCTTATTGAGCAGGAAGCCGCCTTCCCCGCGCACGCCTTCAGTGATGAGCACGCCTGCACCTGCAACGCCAGTCGGATGAAATTGCCAAAATTCCATGTCTTCGAGCGGGACGCCGGCGCGCGCCGCCATCCCCAGTCCGTCGCCGGTATTGATGTATGCGTTTGTGCTCGCCGAATAAATGCGACCCGCGCCGCCGGTTGCGAGCAAGGTCGCTTTGGCCTGAAATATCATCACTTCGCTGGTTTCCATTTCCATGGCGACCACGCCCAGCACTTCACCGTCCTGATTGCGAATCAGGTCAAGCGCCATCCACTCAACGAAGAACTGGGTACGCGCGCGCACATTGCGTTGATACAAGGTGTGCAGCATCGCATGTCCGGTGCGGTCGGCCGCGGCGCACGAGCGCTTGACCGGGCCTTCGCCATAATTGCGCGTCTGGCCGCCGAAAGGCCGCTGATAAATCCGGCCGTCGGGCGTGCGGTCGAACGGCATGCCGAAATGTTCAAGTTCGTAGACCGCTTCGTTCGCCTTGCGGCACATGAATTCGATCGCGTCCTGGTCGCCGAGGTAATCCGATCCCTTGACCGTATCAAACATATGCCAGTGCCAGTTGTCTTCGCCGTCGTTACCGAGCGAGGCGGCGACGCCGCCCTGTGCCGCGACCGTATACGAGCGCGTCGGGAAGACTTTTGACAACACCGCTACTTTGAGATCGGCCTCAGCCAGATGCAGCGCCGCACGCAGGCCAGAGCCGCCGGCACCCACGACTACTGCATCAAACTGTCTTTTCGCAATCGCCATGTACTTATATGCTCCACAAAATCTGTGCCGACCACGCGGCGTATACGATGAGTGCTGCAATCACCAGCGCATACAGCGCGAGCCGCAGTCCACCGTGTCCGACGTAATCCATGAAAATATTTCGCATGCCAACCCATGCATGCAAAAACACGCTCAGCAGAAACAGCAGCGTCGCAAGCTTCATCCATTGCGGCGTAAACAACTCCCGCCACGCGTCATAGTCGAGCGTCGGTGTCGCGATCAGCAAACCAATCGCCAAAAGTGTGTACACCAGCATCACGACCGCCGTCAGGCGTTGCGCGAGCCAATCGCGCAGACCGTAGTGCGCGCCGGTAACTTCGCGATTTACCATATGCGCACCGCGATCAACATGGTCAACGCGATGCTCACCGCGAGCACGAGCCAGCTCGAAAATCGCGCGGATGGCAACTCCGTGCCGAGATCAATATCCGACGCAAGGTGACGCACGCCGGCACACAAATGATGCAGGTAAGCCCATGCGAAAACGACAATGCCAATTTTCACTAGCGGCAGCGTGACGAATTCTTCAGAGGCCGCGAACGTGTCCGTCGACGTGAGGCTGCACTGCCACCACGCCAACAGCGCGGGCAATGCCAAAAACAAGGCAGCGCCGCTCACACGGTGCATGATCGAGACTACCGCCGGCACTGGCATGCGAATTTGGAATAGATTGAGATATTTGGGGCGGTTGGCCATGGGGTGTTCTGATCGGTTTGGAATTTTGTCTTCAAGCAGCCGCTACGAATGTCGCTCGGCGGGAATTAACAACGAATAAACGATGACGATGCAACGAAGGACTGCGGAAAATTAATTTTAGCAGTTATTGGTGCATCGCAAAAGACGCACGCCGCGGCGTCGCCGAAACGAACAGTGCGCGCCAATCTTGGCAGCGTTATGCATCATCGCCGAGCCCGCGCGTCGACAGGCACGGTTGCATGCCGAGCTCATTCCACTGCGGCCAAAACCGGCAGAAAGAAGTTGCGCACGGACAATCACGCTGCAAAATAGTCACGCGTTCCAGCGGCGATAGCGAGGGCATCGACGCACTCGGCGCCCCGGTGCTATACTTGTGGATAAGCCATTGTTTATGTTCTCTTCCATGGCGCACATCGTCTGACCAACACCGTTCCCGGGAGCAGCCTCAATATGAAACGCCCTGTTCGCGTCGCCGTGACCGGCGCCGCCGGCCAAATCGGCTATAGCCTGCT
>JANXRI010000366.1 GCA_025353085.1 Betaproteobacteria bacterium | reverse complement strand
CGGCCCTTCTCCCGGGAGAAGAAGGGAGCGTAGAGACGCTGATGCGCGGAAACATGGCGCCGCTCGAATGGTGCGATCGCCGCCTGCTCGCGCGCATTCACCGCTATACATTGAACCGGCTGCGCGCCGAAATCGAGCCGGTGACCGCGGCGGATTTCATGCGCTTTCTGTTGCACTGGCAGCATGTCGCCGCCGATCAGCAGGTGGTGGGCGTCGACGGTCTTGCCGCTGTGATCGCCCAGCTCGACGGTTATGAAGTCGCGGCCGACGCGTGGGAAAAACACGTGCTGCCCGCGCGCGTTCGCGACTACGACGGCGGCCATATCGACACGCTGTGCTTAAGCGGACGCGTCGCGTGGGGCCGCCTGACGCCGATGGAAACCGCCGGCAAGGCGCCGCTGAAGAGTTCGCCGATCGCATTGATGCTGCGCGAGCATGCAGCGTTATGGCGAGTCGCTGCGAATGCCGACACGAGTTTGCTCACGTCGGAGGCCAGTGCCGTGCTCGAAGCATTGCGCGCGCGCGGCGCGTTGTTTTTTCATGAGATGGTTGCCGCGACGCGCTTATTGCCGACGCTGGTTGAACGCGCCTTAGGCGAACTCGCCGGCGCCGGACTGGTCACTGCCGACAGCTTTAGCGGTTTGCGCGCGCTGCTCACGCCGCCGGAGAAACGCAAAAGTCTGAGCGGGCGCGGCAGCGGCCGCGCGTCGATGTATGGCGTCGACACCGCTGGGCGCTGGGCGCTTTTCACGAGAGAAAGCGTTACCGGCGACAGGGACGGTAGCGACAATAGCGCCGAAGCGCAGGACCGCGTCGAACCGATTGCACGCGCATTGCTCGCGCGTTATGGCGTCGTGTTCCGCACATTGCTCGCGCGCGAATCGCGCTTGCCGCCGTGGCGCGAACTCGTGATGGTGTATCGACGACTCGAAGCGCGCGGGGAGATTCGCGGTGGCCGTTTCGTCGCGGGTTTTGGCGGCGAGCAGTTCGCGACAGCCGATGCGGTCGGGCGGCTGCGCGCCGTGCGCAAGCTCGAGCCAGCCGGTACGCTCATTGCGCTGAGCGGCGCCGACCCGCTGAATCTCGTCGGCATTCTGACCCCTGACGCGCGCGTCGCCGCGATCGCGCGCAATCGCATCCTGTTCCGTGATGGCCTGCCGATTGCCGCTCTCGAAGGCGGTGAGGTGCGCCGATTTGCGGCGTCGGAACTCAGCGATGACACTCTGCGCGCGATGATGTTGCGGCGCTTCGTGACGCCGAATCCGCGGCCGTGGCTCAGAACCGAAACGCCGCGCGAGCGCTCGATGCGCAGTCGCACTGCGACCGCGCGCGAGGAGCTACCGAAAGTGCATTGAGCGGGGGCTGGCGGGTCTACGTCCAAAGTCTAAGCACCCCAGCGCTCGATACGTGCGCCGTCCAGCCGCACGCGGTCGCCGATCTGCAAATCCGACACGCCGTCCTTGTTGACCACGCGGAAATCGCCGTCATCCATACGCACGGTGAATTCATAACGCGTGCTGCTGATGCGGTTCTGCCACTCGCGATTGCCCACCGAACCCGCAAATGCCTCGCCCTGGCGGCGACCGGGACCCATCGGGATGTAAAGCACGAGTCCGACGGGTGAATCGACTCCAAGGCCTGGCGTTGTTCCTTCGCGGGTCTGCTGCACTTCGCGGATCGAATTGATGACGCCGCATTGCCGGCAACGTAGGACGACGCTGTCGGGCACTGCGGTGGTGCCGGCGGGCTGTGCGTATACCTGCGGCAACGCCGCGAGCGACAGCATCGCGGCGGCAATGAATGGGCGCGCCACCCGCGCTTACTCCGGAACCTGTTGCAGGTAATAAAGCGCCGAGAGCAGCAGGCTCGGCTGGCCGAACCGGCCGAGCCAGCGTTCGTATACGCGCGCGATTTCACCCGAGCGGAATACGTCGGCGAGACTCCGATTGACCGCCAGCCGGAACCGCGCATCGTCGCGCGGCAGTGCCAGGGCGTAGGGCTCGACCGAGAAATCCTCGTCGATCAGGCGCAGCGGCTTGGCCGAGCGCAATGACGCCAGCGCGTTCATCAACAGGAAGCGATCGGATGCGAATGCATCGACACGCGCTTCGGTGAGCATTGCGAATCCCTGCTCGCGGTTGTCCACCTTGATGACCTCGGCCTGCAATTTGTCTTTCGCGAGCGCGGCGGTCAGCGCAGTTTCCGTCGTCGTACCGCGAATCACGGCGATACGTTTGCCGCCGGCATCGGTGATGCGCTTGATGCCCGATTCCGCCGTCGCCAGCAGACTTGCGCCGTCGATGAATGTCATCAGACTGAAATCGACGAGTTGCTGGCGCGAGAACGACCACGTCGTCGTGCCGCACTCGATATCGATGCGCCCGGCGCGCACGGCTTCGACGCGATCGCCGGTGGCGAGCGCGACCCACTGCGTCTTCAGTTGTTTAAGCCCAAGCTGCCGCTGGATGCCGGCGGCGACGCGCTGACACAAATCGACGGAATAACCTTGCGGAGATTTATCCGGACCGGCGGAGGAAAACGGCGCGGAGCTCGCATAGTAGCCCATGCGAATTTCACCGCTCGCCTCAATGCGCGCGAGCGTGTCGGCTGCGCCGGCGTGACCGAACAAAATAAATTGCGCGAGCAGCGCGCTGACGAACGTGACTCTCATTGCCGGATTCTCCCTGTGTATGCTTTTCGTTGCGGCTCGAAGGTTACCGCAAATTTACCCGCAAGCGCTGTTGACAGCCGAGGTTGCCGGCTTTACTCCGCTTTTATTTTGGCATCTCTCGCCAACTTCGCGTATCTCGAGGCTTCGGATTTGACGTAAGCGGCGAAGTCGTCAGGCGACGGGCTTGCAATGAGTTCGATGCCCTGCTCGAGAAAGCGCTTATGCAGATCGGGTGCAGCGGCGATCTTCGTCACCTCCGCATGCAGACGTATCAGTATTTCTTTTGGCGTGCCCGCCGGCGCGAGCAGCACGTTCACCGTATAGTCTTCGTAGCCAGGCAATCCTGCTTCGTCGATCGTGGGCAGCTCAGGGAACAGTGCGGAGCGCTTACGCGAAGTAATGCCGAGTGCGCGCAGTTTGCCCGCCCTGATATAGGGCGCGGACGTGCCGACCTGATCGAACATCATCGCGACCTGACCGCCGATGACTTCGACGATCGATTGCGCGTTGCCTTTGTACTGGATCGCCAGCATCTTGATGCCCGCCTGGCGCGAGAACAGTTCCCCCGCGATATGGCCCGTCGAGCCAACGCCGGATGCCGCATACGTGATCTCGCCGGGCCGCGCTTTAGCGAGTGCGATAAATTCGCGGACCGAACGCGCCGGCAGGTTGGGGCTCACGTCGAGCACCATCGGCACGCGGCACGTCAAGCTGATCGGGGCGAAATCCCTGATCGGATCGTAGCCGGGCTCCGGCAAAACCGCGGGCGCTGACAGAAACGTCGTCGACGTTGCGAGCAAGGTGTAGCCGTCCGCTTGCGACTTGGCAACGAGCTGAGTGCCGACCAGGCTACTCGCGCTCGGCCGGTTCTCGACGATGACCTGCTGGCCGAGCGCTTCGGTCATGCGCTGCGCCAACGTGCGCGCGACGATGTCGACGGTGCCGCCCGCCGCGACCGGCACGACAAATTTAACGACGCGATTCGGATAAGCGGCGGACTGGCTAAATGCTGACGCCGAAATTGCAGCGGAGATAATCGCGGCGGCTGTGCAGATCGTTGTTTTCATAACTCCCCCTGGTATTCAACGACATCTTACAGCGACCAGAAGCAGCGCCGCCTCGCCATGCACTTCAGGCGGGCACCAGCCGCAAGTGCGTAATTTCCGACGGTGCACCGAGCCGCTTGGGCGGGCCCCAATAGCCGGTGCCGCGGCTCGTGTATACCCACAGTTTGCCGAGACGATGCAGGCCCGCGGTGAACGGCTGCTGAAAACGCACGAAAAAATTCCACGGCAAAAACTGGCCGCCATGCGTGTGGCCCGACAGTTGCAGATCGTAGCCGGCCGCATGCGCCGCAAACGCAGATCGCGGCTGATGCGCAAGCAACACGTTGACGCCAGCATCGGCCGGAGCGCCGGCCAGCGCGGCGACCGGGTCGCTCTGATGTGAATCGTCGAAGTGGCCCGCGTTGAAATCGGTGACGCCCGCGATCACCACGTCGCTGCCTTCATGATCGAGCACGACGTGCTCGTTCATCAGCACGCGCAGACCGAGCCGCCGGATTTCGTTTACCCATGAGCGAACGCCCGAATAATATTCGTGGTTGCCGGTGACGAAGAACGAGCCGTGGCGCGAGTTGAGCCGCGCCAGGCTCGCCGTATGCATCGACAATTCCGCCACCGTGCCATCGACCAGATCGCCGGTGATCGCCACCATGTCGGCGTTAAGCCCGTTGACCGCATCGACGATCGCGTTGAGGTGGCGACCTTTGATCGTTTTGCCGATGTGGACGTCGCTGATCTGCGCAATCGTAAAGCCATGCAAAGCGGCGGGGAGGCCGGCAATCGGCACGTCGACTGAGCGCACTTTCGCGCGGCGGCGCGCATTGACGAAGCCGACAGCCGTCAACAGCGTGGCAATAAGCGGCACTGCGAGGGCGCTCCACGCGCGAAATTGCTGCAGCGGCTCCTCAATCACCAGGAACAGGCTCAGCGTAAAACCGCCCAGCAGCGCACCGTCCCGCAGCAGCGTTAATACGAACAGCGAAGAGAACATGCCCATCGCGATCAGCCCCGTCCACGCGAGCACAACAGAAACCCATCGCATAGCGGATGGGCGCGAGTTGAACGCAAACGGAATCACAATCGCCGAGACGAGCAGCCACCAAGACACAGCCACGACGGCAGGCCAGCCTGTGATCAGCAAATCCGGGATCAGTCGCGCGCCGACGTAAAGGTGCAACAGCGCAATGGGGCTATAAAAACGAAGCAGTCGAAACATGGCGGGTGGGGAATTTCGGGTTGACTGTTCAGCGCAGGACGCGCGCGCTACGGAGAGGTTCAGATGGGGGTCTTGGCGCGGTAATGCAAGGTGTGAGGTTTAATCTCTCTCCGGGTGGCAGACCCGGGGCTGATCACTTTCTCTTGCGTCGCCAAGAGAAAGTAATCAAAGAGAAGGCGACCCCAGCGAGACGCGCCTGACGGCGTTCCCTGTGCTGCTCGCCATGAAAAGCGGCTCAGAAAACTCGCTCGAAGAATGAGAAAACACATAAAGGTTGCGAGCTCAGACAGTTCTTCGCCGAAAGCCCTTTTCACGCCTGCGACTGCTCGGCGTCTCACGAGGGGAAAAATAACCCGGATGGTGAGAGTGCAAGCGATAGCGACGTCGCAATTCGCTGTGTTGTTAGTTAGGAAACCTTGATCAAGTGCGTCACTCCGGCGGAGGCCAGGCGCTTAAATGCACTGGATTCCAGCGTGCGCCGGAACGCCGAAAATAGACTTGTTCAGCTTTTTTAGTCTGTTACAAATTCATTCGTGTTCACCACTCACTGCTTCTCGTCTCAACGCTGCTTGGTATTTCAACCCCTTTGTGAGCCGCTGAGTAACGCAGGCGAGTTCGGCGCTTTGGTCGAGGAGCTGTCTGAGCTCGCAATCGTTCACGTGTTTTCTCATTCTTCGAGCGAGTTCTGCCGAGACCCCGAACTCGTCGAGTAACGCAAGGAACGCGCGAAGGCGCGGCTCGCTAGGGGCGGCCTCCTTTTGGTTACTTTTCCTGGCCGCTCAGGAAAAGTGACTAGCCTCCGGTCTACCACCGGAGAATGAAACCAGCCCGGGGTCTGCCACCCGGTGCATGAGACCAGCCCCGGGGCTGCCCCCCGGTGCCTGAAAACCAGCGCCGGCTCCACCACCCGGAGATCGAGACCGGAGATAACTCCGTCATCCTTGACGCCACAGCGCCCCCCGCGTTAGCGTTCCCTCATAACTAAAACCAATCCGCACCGACGCTGTCGCGCTCAACGAAGGGACTCTGTGCATACCGTCAAATCGCTACACCCATGCGTCCGGCATTGTGCCTGGCAGTGCCAGATATCCCTTTCGATATTGGCGTGATGCTGTGGTCAAGCACACGGCCGGCCGGCGCAACGGCGGCGAAGTGAAACATCGCGCGACAGGCATGTTCACTAAATGCATATTGCTGGCGGCGGTTGTATTCTTCAACGCGTTGCCGGCATTCGCCCTCGACGACGGTGCTGCCGACAAAGTTAAAGATGCCGCGCCCGACGTAGAATCGAAAGACGCCATCGCCTACAAACTCACGCCGATCTTTTATCGCACCACCAATGTAACGCCGGCGTACGACCTAAACCTGCGCGGCAACTATGGTGCGAATGCTGCGTGGATTGGCTTCTACCAGCGCTCGAACGAATTCCAGCAACTGCGACTCGGCTATGAAAATACGGTGGAGGTGCCGTTCGGCAGAGTCACGCCGTCGCTGCAATACGCGACCCGCGGGTTTCTCGGCGGCAGCCTGACGGCGGAAATCGGCGAGCGCTATTTCGCGCTGGCGGGTATCGGCCGCACGAACCTCAAGGATTATTTCAACCTCAATTTCGATCCGAACGACATGTTGCTGTTCGGCCTCGGCACGCGCGCGCTGCCAAATACAACTTTGTCTTTGTTTCAGATACGCGATGACCGCCTTGGCACCGGCCAGCGAATCTCGCATCTCGTTGCGCGCTACAAGCCGGATGACAAGAATCGCTGGACGGTCGACGTGTTCTACAAAGAAGGCCGCGGAGACTCGGATCCGACGAGCCCGCGGGTGCACGGCACGGGCGTATCGCTGACCTGGGATTACGGTAAATACTTCGCGCGCGTCGCGAGCGATCCTTATGTGAACTTTTCGAACAATCACATGGTGCGGGCGGCGGCGGGGTTCAGGTTTTAAGTCAGGGCTCGCGGGGTTCCAAAGATATGCCACGCAAGCGCGAACCTAAAAAAATTGAAATTTACGGACATGAGCGCTGCGTTGGCAATTAAGCGCTGTAACACGATTGCGTCTTTATTCACGCTGAAGTTCGCTGCGCGGGTCTGACTTGATCGCTAGATATCTGGTTTCAAGGCTTCCAGATTTTTGCTGCCCGCGAGCGGCGGATCGCGGCGTCACGCGTGGCGAGCGGCAATGCGTGCGCGCGGGCAGTTGCGACGATCAGGCGGTCGGCTGGATCACCGTGAAACGATGGGGGCAGCGCGTCCAGGGCGAATACCACTTCGACGCTGAGCGGTAACACGGCGATAACCCGTTCATCGGCCGCGCGGGCGAGCCACTCCGCGAAAGGTACCGGCAGTTCGAACCGCCGTTTGGCGTGTAGCACCTGCACTTCCCAGAGGCTGATTGCGGGTATGAATAATTCGCGGCGTCCGGCATGTGCATCGAGCGCGTTACGTTCTGCGCGCGTGAGCGGCGAGCCCGCCGTCAGCCACCACACCCACATGTGGGTGTCGAGAAGAACGCTCAACGCAATGCCTCGAAATCCTCATCGTGGAGCACCGATTCGCCCGCTTCGGCAACCAGGCGGCCGCCGATGGCACGCACTTGCTCCCATGGCTTCAAGCTTCCATGGCCCGTCGGCCCCGAAGGATTCAGGCGCGCGACCACTTTGCCGCGGCGCGTGATGGTTATGGGCCTGCCGCTTCTTTCCACGCGACGGATGATCTCGAGGCAGCGGTGTTTGAACTCGGTAACTGAAATGTCCATATTCGTATTATAAATGGCCATTTTGTGATACTCAAGTGTTTGCGATGAAACAAGAGTTTGCATCACTGCGACGCCCTCCCGAAACCGCAAACCACTTGGCACTTCTATACAAGACAAGAACGCTTTGTCAGGCTCTAACGTGGCACTGGTTTCAGTCCGTTTTAAATTTTCACGTCGGGATTGATCACGTTCCTGTCGAGAGTGCCGGGTGCTTTCGACTCGTTCAATCTAGCGGAAGGATCCGCTACCGTAAATGAATCGCATCGCAAGGCTGCACGATCGTCGGATTTTCTTCAGACACCCCATCCAGACCGGTTATGATCCCGCACCAGTCAGTTCACTTGACTAATTAATGGAAAAAATTTATGTCCCTATCGATGTATCAAGCCTCCGTCCCCATCTACATCAAAATGCTTAACGGTCTCGCCAACTGCCTAAAAAAATCCGCCACTCATTACTCAGAACACAAATACGACGAAGCAAGCCTGCTCAATCACCGTTTGTTCCCGGACATGTTCACGTTTGCGAAGCAGGTTCAGGAGGCAACCAACCATGCGCGCAACGTCGTGCGGCTCGCGGGTCAGGAGCCGCCGAAGGTCGAGGAAAACGAAAAGAGCCTGGCTGAGCTCATCGCACGCGTCGAGCAGACCGTCGCGTTCATGAACACGCTCAAGCCCGAGCAGATCGACGGTTCGGAAGATAAGACCATTACCCTCACGCGCCGCGATGTATCGGTCGATTACAGCGGATCGCAATTTCTGTTGCAACGCTCGATGCCAAACTTTTGTTTTCACTGCAACACGGCGTACAACATCCTGCGGCACAACGGCGTCGCCGTTGGCAAGCGGGATTATTTAGGGCCAAGTTAGGAATCTTTCCGGGTGGCAGCCCCGGGGCTGCCACCCGAAGAGCCTGAGCCCAGCCTCCGGTCTGCCACCAGAAAAGTTAAACTCGCGCATGCCCTTCCGCTCACTCGCACTGGCCGCGTTCATCGTCGCTCTGCTACTTCCCGCAACGGCTTCCGCGCAAACCAAAGGCCTCCCAGACCCGCAATACGAATTGAAAGGCGAAGCGCTGATTGAAGCGCTGCGCGGCGGCGGCTACACGTTACTTTTTCGACATGCAGCGCGCGGACTGAACGTCAGCGAAGCGAACGTAATCGTCATGGACGACTGCAGCACGCAGATCCCGCTGGCGCCGCTTGGCCACGCTCAAGCTCAATCTGCCGGTGAGGCCATTCGAAAACTTGGCATACCGATTGGCGAATCAATCGCGAGCCCTTTTTGCCGGACGATGGACACTGCGCGCCATATCGCCGGCCACGCTCGAGCCGACAAAGTGGTGCTTGGCCTCACCGCGGATAACACCAGCGAACCCGTGCCGTTCGCGCGCCTCGTCGAAATCATGGCCACCCCGCCAGCGCGCGGCACCAACCGCGTCATCGTCGGGCATAACACTGCGTTCACCGAAACCGAAGGCGGCCCCAATTTGCAGGAGGGCGAGTCGGCCGTCTTCAAGGCGATCGATCGCAAGCGGGTGTTGGTTGCGCGCGTACGCATCGAGGACTGGCAGGCATACGCTGCCGCTGCCAACAAGTTGCCGCAGGCCGCGCGTTCTTCCGCTCCGGACACGTTGCTGCAACATCGCGGCACGCCGCTGATCGGTACGATCCGCTTTGGCGGCTATACCATTTACATACGCCATGGCGGGACAGACGCCGCGCAGAAAAATAAGCCTGACTCGAGCCGCACGGCGGATTGCAACACTCAGCGCAGCCTGAGCGATGCAGCCAGTGAGCAGGCACGGGCCATCGGCATCGCATTCGCGACCATGCGCTTGACGCTCAGCGAATTGATCGCAAGTCCTTCATGCCGCGCGCTTGAAACAGCGCGACTCGTGGGGCGCACAGATGCGGTACGCTTACTCGCTGGACCGGAATCGGTGAATGACATTTCACCGCTCGGAAATTTGCTGGCGACGCCCGCGCCGCGCTCCGGCGTGCGCGTCATCGTCGGCGACGCCGAAAGTTTTAACGCAGTGGCCGGTCCGCCGATGCTCGAAGAAGGTGAATCCGTGGTGTGGCGCACGACCGATGCGGGCGGCTGGGTAATACTCGCGCGCCTGCCCGCCGCCGAGTGGACCGGCATGCCCGCGGCCGCGGGACTTCCGCCGCTGGAAAATAAATAGGGACCTCTGGTTTCTAAAAGCTACGCCGTACGGGTCCTACAACACAAACGGCACGCAGTCTCTCAGATTGAATCACGGTGCTAATCAAAAATGCACGCTCAACTTGAAAGGCATGTGGCGAATTCAACGAGCAAGGAATCTGGTATCAAAAACCAGCCGGCAGGTCGTCGGCTGTCGGGCAACCAACAGCAAGAGCTCACACGTGAGGAGACGAAGCATCCGCAGCGCGTCGAGTCGACTGCTGAAGATATGCAGGAAGCCGAAAAGCGCCGCGATAAGGGAAAAGATTCGGCGCAGTAGGCGCCGTTTTGCGGGCCCGGGTTTGACACCCGGCAACTGGGCAGTAGAAAAGCCTAGCCCCCCAATATCCCATCTACATCAGCCACAAACCGCTTGACCGATGCCGCGAGTGCGACCGTCAATGAGTGCGCGCACGATTGCGCCGCCGATGTCCACGGCGATCTGGCTGAACCATCGGCGGCGTAATTCTTGTTCATTACCTCCCGCCCCGCGCGCTTTATTTTTCCGATCAGCGCCACTTTTGCAGAGTCGCTCGCGTTGCAACTGACTCCCAGGATCACGCCGGACACCGTTGCGCTCGCGCCGGGCAAAGTGTCTTTATCGGTGCTGCCGAGCGTCACGACGTAACCGCTGTTTTCCAGCTCGGCCTTAACCGCTGAAGTTACCCATTCCAGCACATCGTTCGCGGGCACAACTTCAGTCGTGCGCAGGCCAAATGTGCTTCTCACTGTTCCAACGTTAGACTTGTCACCGCGCTGATCGAGAAACGGGCTGAGGATAATTTGCTTGTTTTTCGGTCCGGCTACTCCGCCTTGGGAAGCGATGGCGGGCGGGTAAGTCAAAGTGGGCGAGTGATCGACTGCAGCGCAGCCGGCGAGGGTCATCACGCTGACGAAAACCGCATGGCGCATAACTTTGGAGAACGACGCATGAACGCAGGCCGTAAACATGGGTCCACTTCTCCAATAAGAAAAATAAACTGCGAAGAGAGAATAAATTGGCGCTAGTTCGATGTCTGTGCGATGTCGAACAGTTGTGTAAGCGGCTACGGTAGAGCTGGCGCAATGCCCGTTGGTTATTGCGCCCTACGATTTTTGCGCTAAGCGCTCGACACCGGCCCGCGCCGGAGCAGCGAATGTTATCGGAGACTCTTTAGCAGAGCGTAGGGCGCAATAACCAACGGGCATTGCGCCGATAAATTTCAATCCCGGCACACCTCTGTGATAAATCATCGAAAAGCACCCCTGAGGCTTGTCTATTTGCTCCGTGACGTCTGTCCCCTCCAGGGGCTATCAAGAGAATTGATGTTGCGGCGCTTTGGTCCGGCGCAATGCCCGTTGGTTATTGCACCCTACGATTTTTGAGCTAAGCGCTCGACACCGGCCCGCGCCGGAGCAGCGAATGTTATCGGAGACTTGATCTTGCCAACTTTTCATTGAGGGATTAAGCCGCTCGTTTATTCAGCCGAGCGGCTTGGCTGTTGTTGCGTGAAACTGTGAGTGGGTCGTCGTTGGCCGCCTCGATCAATTTGGCATTACGCGCGCGCTCAAACTGAG